>DYNO01000155.1:0-5417 GCA_020721025.1 Thiomargarita sp.
AATGTACGGTATGGGCATGGGCGGCATGGGTGGAATGGGCGGTATGTATGGCATGTACCCAATGTACGGTATGGGCATGGGCGGCATGGGTGGAATGGGCGGTATGTATGGCATGAACAGCATGGGCATGGGCGGCATGGGTGGAATGGGCGGTATGTATGGCATGTACCCAATGTACGGCATGAACAGCATGGGCATGGGCGGCATGGGTGGAATGGGCGGTATGTATGGCATGAACAGCATGGGCATGGGCGGCATGGGTGGCATGGGCGGTATGTATGGCATGTACCCAATGTATGGCATGAACAGCATGGGCATGGGCGGCATGGGTGGAATGGGCGGTATGTATGGCATGTACCCAATGTACGGCATGAACAGCATGGGCATGGGCGGCATGGGTGGAATGGGCGGTATGTATGGCATGTACCCAATGTACGGTATGGGCATGGGCGGCATGGGTGGAATGGGTGGCATGGGCGGTATGTACGGCATGAACAGCATGGGTATGGGCGGCATGGGCGGTATGTATGGCATGTACCCAATGTACGGCATGGGCATGGGTGGTATGGGCATGTCAGGTATGGGTATGGGCGGTATGGGCATGGGCGGCTGGGGCTACTAAGCTACAACCAACACTGTCTGATAGCTTTAAAAATAACAAATGCAGATAAGTTAGCGACTTACGCTGAATTGGGTGCAGGGATGCACCCTTTTTGTTGACTATGAGTACTTAAACAAACAGCAATACGAGGAATTAACGATATGAAAAAAACTGGTAACTTAATCACCAGAGGTTTTGCTACGGTTCTCTTGTTGTGGTCAACAATGTTGAGTGCCGCAGAACCGATGCAACCTGCTGGTGCTCAAATGGATTATGATCGGGCAAAATGGAACCCTATTCATTTCAAACCATTAATTGATACTGCGAAAGACGAAGAATGTCTGGCATGTCACAAAGAAGTTTTAGAACCGAGTGTTAAAGCAGAGTCTCCTGCGGGTGTGAAGTCTCAAGATGCTCTTGCTTGGTATCAAACGTTAAATCCTTATCAAGGTGATCAAGACACATTCCACCGTCGGCATATTTCAACTCCCCTTGCCAAAGAATTAATGAACCTGCAATGCAATTTCTGTCATCAGGGAAATGATCCGCGTGAAGAAGCCGTCATGCCTCCGACCGCAGAAAAAGCCGGTTTTACCTTGCGCAAGATGGTTGACCCAACTGAAACCTGTTTGAAATGTCACGGTAAACACAATAGCGAAGTCATGGGCTTGCCAAAACCAACATGGGAAGAATCCCGTGATATGGTCGGTGGAGGTTGTATGAACTGTCATGCTGCGATTCGTACCGTGCGTCACCAAGTCACTTATTTGAAACCAGAAGCGATTGAAGCTGCGGGTAAAAAAGATACGGACGTTTGTTTCGGTTGTCATGGTGGTCGGAAATGGTATCGGATTTCATATCCATATCCCCGTCATCCTTGGCCGGGTGCTGCTGCAAAAGTACCTGACTGGGCAAAAGATCGTCCAACCGAATCTGAGCCACGTTTCCGCTTACCTCAACAAACCACGAGTGCTACACCTGCTCCGGCAAGTATGGCAACTGAGGCTAAGAACTAATTTACCGCGTAAGTGGAGGAAGACGAATGAGTGACAAAATCGAATTATTGACTTCTAGCCTGAATATGAACCGCCGTGATTTTCTCAAAACCACAACTGTGGGGGCGGCGGCTGCCAGTCTGATTACTACGAAAAAAGATGCTCAAGCATTTGCTTATGAGCCTTATCCCCGTGATGATGAGTTACAAACCGTCGTCACCAGTTGTGCACATAACTGTGGTTCACGTCACATGTTAGTTGCACACAAAAAGGGAGATGTAATTGTTCGCTTATCAACGGATGATGGGCGTTATCAGCGTGATGGATTTTTTGGCAAAGATACAGAAGAAGAACCTCAATTGCGGGGCTGTTTGCGCGGTCGCTCTTACCGTTTACGGTTATACTCTCAAGAACGGTTGTTATACCCAATGATTCGGGTCGGAGCGCGCGGCGAAGGCAAATTTAAACGTGCCTCTTGGGACGAAGCCTTAGGCTTGGTTGCCGACCGGATGGTGTACATCAAAAACACTTACGGACCTGCCTCTATTTTAGATCAAAGCTATGCGGGAGCTTCTTGGGGCGTGCTGCATAAATCTGACCAAATCTCAGGTTTATTAGGACGCTTCTTAGGGACTTTCGGCAGTCGCATTACTTCATGGTCTGTCCCATCTTATCAAGGAACAGTGTTCAGTTCCACCACCACTTTCGGCGGTATTGAAGACGGTAACGAAGATGATGTATTTGCCTACACCAAATTGATGATCATGTGGGGTTGGAATCCAACTTACACCTTCCACGGTGGTAATACTTTCTATTACTTGCGCTTGGCAAAACAACGTGGTTGCAAATTTGTCGTGGTCGATCCGCAATACACGGATGCTGCTGCGGCTTATGACGCGTGGTGGATTCCGATTCGTCCAAACACCGATGCGGCGATGATGGCTGGGATGGCGTATTACATCTTTGAAAAAGATTTGCAAGATCAATACTTTATTAACAAGTTTGTGCAAGGTATGGATCAAGGCACCATGCCATTTTGGGCCCGCGGTCAAGAATCTTTCAAAGATTACATCATGGGTTACTCCGATGGTGTCGCGAAAACTCCAGAATGGGCAGCAAATATTTGTGGTGTGTCAGCGGAAGACATCAGAAAATTAGCGCACATGTATGCCACCACCAAACCTGCTGCATTGAAAGCCTCATGGTCACCCGGACGCGCTGCATATGGCGAACAGTACAATCGGATGGCAGCAGCGTTACAAGCCATGACTGGAAACATTGGTAAATTGGGCGGTTGCGCTGAAGGGATTGGTAAAGGTTGGCACGCTGAAGGATCAGCAATGCCTGCGGATCAATACTCCATGATTTGGCAACAAGCCATTAAATCTGACCGTTGGGCCCACTGTGTACTCAATTATCCTAACATCAAGCGTGAAGAAATTGGGCTGTGGGCAAAACCAGACATGACGGATGGAATGATTCCAAACATTCGCTCAATTTTCTGGCAAGGTTCTAACTGGTTCAATCAGCTTACCAACATTAACAAAGAAATTCAAGCGATTAAAAAACTTGATTTGGTGGTGTGCAACGATTCAACCATCACACCTTCAGGGTTGTGGGCAGACGTATTATTCCCTGTTGCCACGCACTTTGAACGGCACGATGTCGCATTGCCTTGGTACAAAGGTCACTACTACATTCATCGTCCCAAAGTCATTGAACCGATGGGCGAAAGCAAGACTGACTGGCAGATTTACACTGAATTAGCCTATCGTCTCGGCTTTGGACCAACTTTCAATCCAAAAGCAACGCGTGACTATTTCTTCAATAATGATGCTGTGGATGAAGCCTACTTAAAAGAATGGTGGGAACACCGTGTCATGGCGCACCAAAATGTCAATATGCCTTGGGATGAATTCAAAGCCCGCGGTGTGTATAAATTCAAATTGGATCGTCCGCATGTTGCCTTCCAAGACAATGTGGAAAAAGGCGTGCCTTGGGCAACTTCTTCAGGTAAAATTGAAATCTTCTCAACGGGATTGGCGACAGTGGCAGATTTCCGTAGAACACAATACGGTTACTACTCTCCAGCGATTCCGAAGTGGATTGAACCTTGGGAATGGTTAGGTCATCCTGTGGCAATGAAGTATCCATTCCACATGATCACTCCGCACCCACGGTGGCGCACCCACTCGATTTTTAACAATATTTCTTGGTTGCGTGAAACCTTTGAACAAGAAATCACCATCAATGCCGATGACGCAAAACGCTTAGGGATTAAGACCGGTGATGCTGTCGAAGCGTGGAATGATCGGGGCAAGATCGTATTGCCAGCGTGTGTCACCGAACGTTGTATGCCGAATGTTGTGGTTGTACACGAAGGCGCGTGGATGGATTTGGATGAAAACGGGGTTGATAGATCGGGTAATCCGGACTTCTTAACTCTTGACAATCCTTCGCCGTCAGGTGCATTTGCTTACAACACCATTTTGGTGAATATCGCAAAATCCAATCTATCGCACAGACCGGGTTGGGACAAGTTGGCTACCGCGCGCAGCCACGTTTACCGCCGTGATCTGTAACCACCACAGAGAATAGGATACTGATATGGCTGAAACTCAAAACCAACAAGCCGCCGCCCCAAGAGACTTAACCAAGATCAAAGAAGCGGTTAAACGGCGCAAAAAAGAACTTTACACGCCGGTACAACCTGATTTGCAATTAGGCTTTGTTCATAACAACGTAGATTGCATTGGTTGTCGGGCTTGTGAAATCGCTTGTAAAGATAAAAACGGATTGGCAGCAGGTCCCCGGTTCCGCCGGGTGCAATACATCGAAGGGGGGAAATACCCGGAAGTGTTTGCTTATAAAGTCAATATGTCTTGCAATCACTGTGCTGAACCCGCATGTTTACCAACATGTCCTACCGGTGCGATTTGGAAACACAAAGAGAATGGTGTGGTGGATATCGACTCAACTTTATGTATCGGTTGCCGTCGTTGCGAAGCTGCATGTCCTTATGGTGCGCCACAATTCGACCCCGCAGATGGTTTAGTCAAGAAGTGCAACATGTGTATTGATGAATTGGAAGCCGGACGGAAACCTTACTGCGTCATGGCATGTATAATGCGGGTATTAGACATCGGGCCCATCGACAAGATTCGCGCCGGTCAATACGAAACGAAGGCAATTGGACCGGGTGAACAAACCGTTCGTGCGATTAAGAATTTAGCAAATCCCGAACTGACCAATCCATCCATCGCATTTGTCGCACATTCTAAAGCCAAGTTGTAATTTTTACAGACCTGACAGGTTATATCGATCTGTCAGGTTCACGACTTTAAACACTCACTTGAAAGTAGGATTGACACAATGACGACAGAAAATGAATCAAAATCAGTTGAAGAATCAAATAGTTCTACTCCATTAGAAGTCGCTACTTATACAGTAGGTGGCGGAGCGGTTGGGGCTGCAACTTCTGTTTTTGCAGGTAAGATGGGGTTGGCAGTCGCAGGAACAGCGGTAACGATGGGTTTATTGCCGGTAGCGGCAGTGGGGGCGGTCACGGGATTGGCAGTTTATGGATTGAAACGCGCGATTTATAACTAGAATTATGTGGTTCAAACAGACAATTTGCGAACCTATCCATAGATCATAATTTGACAGGTTTCGTGAAGTTCGTCCCAATTTCAATACACCAAAATAGCTTTTATTAATTCCATACCTGATGGTGATAGAATGACCGGATCGGACGAACAGACGTTAGTTGCACAATTTCGTAATTCAGTTGCTGAAGACTTGCGAGTGTTTGCCATCTTGCA
>DYNO01000155.1:5517-7781 GCA_020721025.1 Thiomargarita sp.
TTGCACAATTTCGTAATTCAGTTGCTGAAGACTTGCGAGTGTTTGCCATCTTGCATGATCGAGAAGTGACAGAAGATGTGTTGAAAGAATTAATTGCAGCCCATTTTCCTGACGGACTTGGTTTACAGTTGAAAAATAAGGACAGTATCGAAGTCTGCGATTTTATGCGTAAAGCCTTGGCAGACCTGACCTTCCCCCTCGAAGAACAACAATTAAATGATTTAGCCGCTGATTTCTCAGCAATTTACCTGACCGCGAGTTTACTTGCCTCTCCCAATGAATCCGTCTGGTTGACTGAAGAGCGGTTGGTGTGTCAAGAACCCATGTTCCAAGTGCGTGAGTGGTATCAACGTTATGGATTGGCAGCAGAAAATTGGCGGGTACGGGCGGATGATCATCTGGTATTTCAATTACAGTTTGTATCGCATCTATTCAAATTAGACCATGAATTAGAGACGTTAAAACAAACGGCTCGGTTTTTAGACGAACATTTATTGCGTTGGATTAAACAATTTGCCGCGCAAGTCGCAAGTCATTGTGACACTGCGTTTTATGCCGGTGTTGCCCTCGTAACCGCACAATATTTGGATGAATTACGAGATGTTTTGGCAGGAGTCATTGGTCAACCGCGACCTACCCCTGAAGAAATTGAGCGACAATTTAAACCAAAAGTTGAAGAAATCCCTTTGAAGTTTTTTGCAGAGTATAATCCTGAAGTGGACGGTCCACCGGGTTGGTCGTAATCCCATAATTCAACACAACATTATAACGAGGAGGCTTGAATGAAGGCATTAAAAACTTTGTTAATCGGTGCAGTTGCTGCGGGCAGTTTGTTGACTGCAAATGTGGTGTGGGCAGATGCCGCTGAAATCGAAAAGAAAATCGACGCAATTTTGGAAGAAAATGGTTACATTTGCAAAACCTGCCACCAAATTGAAACCAAGGGTGTGGGTCCTGCCTATATGGACGTTGCGAAAAACTACAAGGGTGCTGACGACGCTACCGTTGCCAAGTTAGTGAAGCAAACCATTGAAGGGAAATCCGAAGGTTTGATCTGGGGACCAGACAGTGCCGATGGCAAACCAGACGGTAAGGGTGCCATGCCAATGCCACCCAATATGTCTAGCAAAACCAGCCAACCGATTACTGAAGATCATGCCAAAGAATTAGTGAAATTGGTTCTGTCCTTAGCGAAGTAATTGATGAAACTAGAAGATGGAGCGGGTTGCCGTGCCGTCTTCTATCTTGAATTATCAGAAAATTTTCAATCTCAAGATTCCCCCTCTTTTCTGTTCCCCAGTTGTTTCAAATTACCAAAAAATGTCGTGCCAAAGGAGACAAGCGGAATGAATACATTCAGCAAGATGTTCATGTTACTCAGTTTAAGCGTGGTGTCGGTTGCATTGTACGCAGCAGACGAGGTCGCGGCGACGGTCAATGATCAAACCATCAGTCAATCTGCGGTTGATGCACATATTCGTATGGGATTAGGTGAAGAAGCAGTACAAAAATTACAAGGGGCACAACGAGATGCCGTGATTACCGATTTGATCGGGCGGGAATTGTTGGTGCAAGAAGCCAAAAAAGCCGGATTAGACAAAAAACCTGAAATACAAGCAGAAATTGCAGACAAAACCGCTGACGTGTTATCTGCTGCCTACATGCGCCACTGGTTTAAACAACATCAACCATCTGACGAAGAATTGCAAAAGGAATATGATCGTCAAGCCCAAATGCCCGCGCCAAAACAGTTTAAAACTCGTCACATCGTGACCGCCACCGAGCAAGATGCAAAGGCTGTGATCACCGCTCTTGGCAATCAAACCAGTTTTGCAGACTTGGCAGCCCAAAAATCTATTGATACCGCGACCAAATCGAAGGGCGGCGAGTTGGATTGGTTGTTACCTCATCAAATGTTTCCTCCCTATTTACAAGCGGTTGTCACCTTACAAAAAGGCAATTACACTTCATCGCCAGTACAAACGCATATCGGTTGGCATGTGATTATGTTGGATGATATCCGGGAAGCTCCTAAACCTATGTTTGATAACGTTAAGCAAATACTCGCCAAAGATTTATCCGCGCAGCAGTGGCAAAAATTTGTTACAGAATTGCGTGGCAGTGCCAAGATTGAAACGACTAAATAACGTTAGATTTTCATAAGTTACCATCCGAATCAGAATTCACGGGTCTGTCTGAACATTCCGTCAATTCTGGTTCATCCCGAATTTTCACAATATTTTTTAATCATGATAAAAATCAAT
>DYNO01000156.1:0-3582 GCA_020721025.1 Thiomargarita sp.
GTGAAAATTGACTCGAAAACAGGAGTAGCGGCGCAACCCACTAGGCAATGATTGTACCAAAAAATCTAGCTTTCGAGCGATTTATTGTCACAGGGTTTGATTTTACCAAAAAACTGACATCAAGAACAAATTTTGCGATGATCATTAAAAAAATCATAGCAGATAAATTCTATAATAGCAACAGCGCGTTTCAAAAAAAGTTCACTACAAAAGAAATACACACTTTATTGCATCTTAAAGATGTCATCTAAACAATTTGCGGTTAAAAGTTCCTCAGTCCAGTGTTCCAATTCTGGCAATGTTGCTTGTTCAAGACGCATTAGCAAAGGATGAGGCAATTTTCCAAAGCGTTTTTCCAACAACCGTGTGATAACCAAACGTTCACCTCTTTGCTCACCTCTTTGTTCACCTTCAATTTGCCCCATCTGATAAATCTCACGCACGGCGCGACTTTGCATTAAATCCAGATTTAACATATCAATAATCTCCTGATGATTTAAGTCACGAAACCGGTGAAGTAACAATAATCCGATAATGTTCACTGCTTCATTCAATTCTTCTGTGGCTGGATAGCACGCATCAATTTGGATACGCCATTGAGCAATCTTTCGTTTTAATGCGTTCTTTTCTAACTTGGGAGATACTGTGAACGGAGCTAATACAACTAGACGGGGATCAGCCGCCAATAATTCCGCTTCACTGTAATCCGAAGAACATTTTTTAGCGATATTTTCTTGCTTTCCATGAGACTTGTCAAGCACAATATACCTGACAAATCTCGTCATGCTCAATAACCGCTACTTGGTCACTGTGGGTACGGTCGCATCTGATTTTACTTCCGGCGGTTTGACCGCTTCTGGCTTCTTGACTTCAGCAGGCGGTGGGGTTGATGATTTGGGTACCTTGGGCAGAATAATCGCAATGCGTTCCTTATTACGTTCAAAGGCTTCCTTCGTCAATCCCGGCACTTGGGCAATTTCATCAATTGATTTAAATGACCCGTGTTTACCACGATATTCAACCAATGCTAGGGCAAATTCCGTGCTGATACCATCCAACATTTTTACCAATGTTTCTGTATCTGCTTGATTCACATCCACAGAAATAATCAGCCGGTCTTTGTTCTTCGCAATGGTTTTCGCACCAATGCCGGAGACATTTTCAAGCTCTTGGATCGATTTAAAAAGACCATTTTCCTGACGATATTTTACAATCGCTTCCGCTTTCTTCACTCCAATACCATCCATCACTCGATCCAGAGTCGCAGCATCGGCAGTATTAATATCCACTTTATCAACAGCATACGCTGCACTTGCCCACGCCAACATCAAACAACTCACGACATAAAAACAGTATTTTTGCCACAACATAATACGCGTTCCTTGATAGAATTTGAGGTGCGTATATTATAGTTGAGAAATATGCCCTTTGTCATCTACTTTCAATTTAGCGTCTGGAAAATCGGTTTGGGTTAAGTCACGAAGCAGTGAAATCACCCGTTTTTGAGGATCAACGGTTGGAATTCCTTTACCCAATTGGATAATTGGAGTCACTTCCGCATGGGCAAATTTACCCGTTTTATCCACAAATACTTTCATCAATGGAGCTAATTGAGTGGGTCCCTTCAAACCAAATAAACCGTAAGTGGCGAAATTACCGAGACTATACGCGATAAAACGATCTTTGTAAACTTCGACTGCCCGCGTAACGTGGGGACCATGTCCGAACACCACATCCGCCCCAGCATCAATCACCGCGTGAGCAAATTCATAAACATTGCCACGACTTTCGCCATAAAAAGTTTCTGATTTCTTAGTGACGTGTTGGTGTGCAGAACCTTCGGCACCGGCATGAAATGAGATAATTACGATATCGCTCACTTTTTTGAGATCACGCACCATTTGTTGTGCCGCAGCAATGTCACCGACGTTATTGGTGCCCCGGTTGGGGGCAAATCCAGCGAAGCCATATTTCACGCCATTTTTTTCAAAAGTCACGGAGGGTACACTTTCAAGTCCCGCGGTGTGAATGCCCCATTCTTTTAGCACTTTCAAGGTGTTATCGGTTCCCGCAGTGCCAAAGTCGCGAATGTGATTATTTGCAATATTTAAAATATCAAATCCCGCAGGTTGCAGATTTGCCGCATATTTTTCCGGCATCCGAAAAGCAAAACACATTTTACAGCCCACTTTTGCCGTAACCCCACCGCTATCTAAAATACAGCCTTCTAAATTACCGAAAGTGATATCCGCATCTTTCAAAATATCTTGAACATTTTTTAGGATTTCTTTTCCGTCATTTGGAGGGAGATATTTTTCAGCCGGATAATTTGAGCCCAGCATGATGTCGCCTACCCCAATGATACTAATGAGTTCTTTATCGACAGAATTTTGTGGCGGGGCAGTTTGAGGTTGTGGCGGAGGCGTGGGTTCGGCGTGTAATGACACTCGCTGCGGTGGAGGGGTGATAAATTCTTCAGTTTTTTGTGAACAAGCGATTAAGTTCAGCGAGATGAGTGACAGCAGTAAAAATTTTAACATGTTATTTCCTCAATGTAGTCATGTTATCGTTCTTAAATCATTTCCAGACTTTCAGGTCGAACAAACGCAAGAATTCATGTCCATTCGCCTGAAATATCTGAATTATCAGCGGACTAGAAACGCCCACCTCTGACATAACGTTGTTTATAATATTTGTTATTCAAACTGGTGACTTGTACATCTTTGCGACGATTGGGGGCATGGATAAATTTATTGTCGCCTACATAAATTCCGACATGTCCAATTCCTCGACCACGAGTGTTAAAAAATACCAAATCGCCAGGTTTCAATTCGTCTTTATCAACCGCCTTGGTTGCAGAGTATTGTTCTCGCGCCGTCCGGGGTAAACTCGCACCCGCTTTCTGAGCATTGTAGCGCACAAAGCCACTACAGTCAAAACCTTTGGGGGTGGTGCCACCGAACCGGTAAGGCGTTCCTAACAAGCCCCGCGCGCTGTCAAGAACTTTGCTGAGTTTGGGATCGGAACTGGTGGTGTAACGGGAATCAACATCATCAAATACGGTGGTGCCGACTTCTGCACGCGCTCGATTTCTGTGGGAATGGGCGGGTTGTTCAATCGCAGGGCTGGGAATGGCGGCGGCGGGACGGGGAGTCAGTTGTGTAAAAGATTGACGTACTGTGGCAACAGCTTGATTCACTTCTTGTCTAACGGCTCGTTGCGGTTGAACCGAAGCTGTGGCTTCTCTCGTTTGTCTGGCTGATTCTGCCCGTTCTTGTGCGGCGGTTCGGCTTTCCATCTCACGCATCGAAGCGATTAATTTACGACGTTGTTCTTGTTTTTCTGCAACACGAGCGGCTTTTTGTGCGGCAATTTCTTCGGCGGCTGCGGCTTGTTCAGCTTTGCGAGCGGCTGCGGCTTCTTCGGCTGCGGCAATTCGTTCAGCCTTCTGTGCAGCAATTTCTTCCGCGGCAGCCAAACGGGCGGCTTTTCTTGCAGCGGCTTCCTCAGCGGCAGCGATCCGGGCTGCTTTTTTCGCCTGAGATTCTTCAATAACCGCGGTAGGAGTGGAAGTGGAAGTGG
>DYNO01000156.1:3682-7764 GCA_020721025.1 Thiomargarita sp.
AGTGGAAGTGGAAGTGGCAGGACGGGCGCGTTTTTTCTCAGCAGCTTCTTCAGCGGCAGCAAGGCGAGCGGCTTTTTGGGCAGCTTCTTTTTTCGCAACTGCTTCTTTAGCAGCAACAATGCGTGCCGCTTTCTTCGCGTTGGTTTCTTCAATCGCCTTGAGACGGGCAGCTTTGACTGCTTCTTGTGCAGCTAACTTGCGATGATCCTTAGATTCTTTGGGCGTTACCGCAGGTTTGATAGCCGCTTGAGTGGCAGTTTTTGCATCAGGTTTGGAAGCAACTTGAGTAGCAGTTTTTGCATCCTTATTCGCCTTAGCGATTTCTTGCTCTGACAATTTCACCGTCGTTTTTGCTGTCACTGTTGGAGGATTGGTGACTGATTTCATTTCTGC
This sequence comes from Thiomargarita sp., assembly GCA_020721025.1. Lineage (GTDB taxonomy): Bacteria > Pseudomonadota > Gammaproteobacteria > Beggiatoales > Beggiatoaceae > DYNO01. Next base: position 4,076 of record DYNO01000156.1, read on the forward strand.
TTCAGTCAGTTGCACTTTAGGTATGACAACATCATTCCCACCAAATTCAGCAAGAATTTTGGGATCGGTGACAATCTGCATCCGGCCGGAATGTTCATTAAACTGCATAATTTCCCCGCCAAAACCCGCGTCGTTCTTGAAAATATGCAATTCTGTGTTCAAATCCAACGCGGCAAATAATTCTTCAACGCTGTCATCAGTACCCCGTTTCACCCGCATTTCTTGATTGGGATAAAGCGAGTGTAAATTATCAGCATATTCAGCAACTTCCAAAATTTGATACATATCATCAAGATTGAGATGGTTACGCTCAAAAATCACCAACAAGGTATCGCCCGGTTTCACATTCAAATATAACCAAGGTGACCAAGCGGCAGGAGTTGCGACAATTTTTTCCAAAAATTCGGTCGATTCTGTCGTCGCAACCGACGTTGCATTATCCGATGGAACTTCCACTGAGGTGGATTGTCCCAGAGATTGAGGCAATTGAGCCAGTTTGTTCGCAATATTTTCTTGCAACGATAAATTGTGATTGTCTTGGTAAAATGCGTCAGAATTATTTAACCACCACACTAGGGAGACAACAGCCAGCCCGCCCACGCCCAAAGTTGCATAACGTAACCTGTGAGAATGTTTACGCAAACCATGATGACGGGTATCATATTCATAGCCCGAAATGGGTTGAGTAAGTACAGTCCGGTGATAGGAATGATCACCTTCCTTGTGTGTATGAGATGTATCAGACATGTTGACCTGTTGCCCTTTTAACCAACGGGTTAATTTGAGGTTATGTCGAGAAAATAGTTGATTGCTCATTGTCTTCCTACTGTTTGTTGATTTTTAATCTTTAGGTTGTAATAGAAAATAACTTCTCACTTCACCGTCACCAATCTTTTTGAAACATTCCATCTAACTCGCGGTACTTTTAGATAAAAGTATTCAAATTTTAACTCTTTTGAAATTTTGTTTAAAATTAAACCATTGGCTCAAGCGTTGTCCTTTTCAGTTCTCCCCAGTTATTTCACATCTTCGCCGCTGCTAAAAATCCGGCATAATCAATAAAATACATACTTGCCAATTTCATACTGTCAACACAAATGCTTGATAAATCAAGTCTCACTCCGCCCTCACGTATAGACCCAAAAATTGCTTTTCAGTTGGGTTTCGCGGTTACAGGTCATGACTTTGAAGTTTTATCCTACAAATTTGATTATTGTTTATCAGGATAAAGTATAACAAAATCTGTCGTATAGTTCAACTTTAAACCCTTAATAAAATAGATGTTTCGCAGTTATATTGATGATATTTAGCGAATAAGTATCAAGATTTGGATTGATGCGCCAACAAGCCTGCCCAAACAGTATGCTATAAATCAATCAAGGGGACGGCGATTCACCTAATCTACATCAGAACGCTAGTATGTACTATGGTAAAATGAATCATTCTTAACGATAAAATGCGTTATCACATTGACTTTTACCCATTCTAACCTATTTTACGCGATACGAGCAACTTATGATGACCGAACAATTAGCACAAATACAACGAGGTGTTCATGAAACCCTCCTTCCTACCGAGTTAGTAACACGCCTCAAAACAGGTAAACCGTTACGCGTCAAGGCAGGTTTTGATCCAACTGCCCCTGATTTACACTTGGGTCACACGGTGTTGCTGAATAAATTACGTCATTTTCAAGAACTTGGTCACGAAATTTATTTTCTCATCGGTGATTTTACCGGCATGATTGGCGACCCCACCGGCAAAAATGTGACGCGGCAACCGTTATCCCGCGAACAAGTGTTAGAAAACGCGAAAACGTATCAAACGCAGATTTACAAAATTCTCGATCCGGAAACCACCAAAATTTGTTTTAATTCCGAATGGATGGGAAAAATGAGTGCCAGCGATTTAATTCAATTGGCATCGAAATATACTGTCGCACGGATGTTAGAACGCGATGATTTCCACAAACGCTATCGTAGTGAACAGCCGATTGCTATCCACGAATTTTTGTATCCATTGGTGCAAGGCTATGATTCAGTGGCATTACGGGCGGATGTTGAATTGGGCGGGACGGATCAGAAGTTTAATCTGTTAGTCGGGCGGGAATTACAAAAACAAGCGGGACAAACGCCACAAGTGGTCATCACCATGCCCATTTTAGAAGGTTTGGACGGCGTGCAAAAAATGTCCAAATCCCTAGATAACTACATCGGCATTGCCGAACCCGCAGATGAAATGTTCGGCAAGTTGATGTCCATTTCTGACAAATTAATGTGGCGTTACATTGAGTTACTGAGCTTTAAAAGTCGCGCAGAAATCCAAAAATTGCGAGATTCAGTCACTGAAGGTGCAAATCCAAAGGACATCAAGGTCGTTTTTGCCCAAGAAATTGTGACGCGTTTTCACGATCAAGCCGCTGCCACCCACGCCCATGAACAATTCATTGCCCGGTTTAAACAAGGTGCATTGCCAGAACACATTCCAGAAATCACTGTATTTGCACTCGGTGACCGCATGGTGATTGGAAATGTTTTGAAAGAAGCGGGATTGAGCAGCAGTACCTCCGAAGCGATGCGCTTGATTCAACAGGGAGCGGTGCGAATTGATGGGGAACGAGTTCATGACAAAGCCCTGATGATGCCGATTGGCTCAGAACATGTCTATCAAGTTGGAAAACTGAATTTCAAACGGATCAAAATCCAAAAAAAACAAGCCACGGAATCTTAATTTTTTGCACTACTTCAAATTAGCATAATTCAAGCTATCATGGCGAATATTATGCTAATTTATTCAATCACGAAAAATGATGTCAACTCAGTTTTATTTTGAGTCAGCCGTAGGAAATCACTGACAGTATATGATTCGCAAAAAATTACAATCCACTAATATAGATGAAAATTTTTTCAAAAAATGCCTGAAATATGACTGTTACAAAAAAAACTGTCCCAGTTATTGTTGCTGAAGAGACAAAATGCCTCTAACTAATTGATTTACAAAATGATACCAAGACATCACGAGCGAATTGTTCCCAATTTGAAAATAACGAAGCTTCCCTCAATACTCAAAGAGCCTGTTTTATGATACAGATTAACGCATTAGTGTCTCATATTTTCAATCGATTACCATTAAAATTTCTTTTAGTTATACCCTTCGTGATTCAAACAGTGCTACTTGTTGGAGTAATGGGTTGGTTGTCCCATCTTAATGGACAGGCAGCAGTTGAGGATATGGTCAATCGTCTGCGTCAGGAAATCACCAGCCGTATTCGAGATAAAGTATTGAATTTTTTATCTATCCCAGCCACTATCAATCATACCAATCTACAAGCATTTGAGCACCGCCAAATTAATGTCACTGAGATTGATAACACAGCCCGATATCTTTGGCGACAATTGAAATATTTCCCCAGTTTAACCTATATTTCATACTCCAATGATCAAGGACATATCGTCAGTGCCTATCGTGATTTTGTCACCAAAGAATTGCGAATTTTCCTCTCCAATGAAACCACGCAACGCGATTATTTGCAATATGCGACTGATGATCAAGGCAATCGTACCACCTTAATCAAATCTGTGCCAAACTACGATGGACGAGTGCGCGTGTGGTTTAAAGCCGTGCTTGCTGCGGGAAAACCGATTTGGTATCCCGTGTATAGAACCGGTTTGACATCTTTAAAACCAAAC
>DYNO01000017.1 GCA_020721025.1 Thiomargarita sp.
ACCTTCGTTTCCATATTCAAATTTTCTTTTAATAAACAATAACATAAATAACTAGAACGTCCTAATTGTTCATACGGATCGAAAAAATTTCCAGAATCAGTAAATTGTTGTGACCAATGCTTTACTTCCACCACAAAAACGCCCGTAGGTGCGACGATCAAATGGTCAACTTGTGCCGATTGCACAGCCTTATGATTAAATTTTATATAACGTCGGGCATTAAGCCGTACATCATTTAACGCATAGTAAACAGGCGGTAACCTATCAAACCCAGATATCAGCGATAATTCGGCTTTTGCACCAATAAATTCATGCGATTTCAACACATTTTCCAACGCTGAAATTGTGTTATCCAATGTCCAACACCGCTCATGAACCACAGTAGATTGATTACACAACAAGTAATTTAATTGAACACGTTTACCATGACAATTATCTTGAAGTCGCTGAATTTCTTCAATTTCTTTCAGTCGCAAATCTTGTTGTTGTTTCTTAAATTTTGCAATTTCGCTTTCATTTTCTACCAGTAAACGGGCACGGCGTTGGCGGAGTTGTTCAATTTTATTTTGCTGCGTTGTTAATAAATTTTGTTTAGCCCGATCCAGCTTGTCAGATTTTTCTCGATTAATTTCAATGTGTTGCTTTTCAGAATTTACAATTGCAGCGCGTTTGGATGCCAGTAAATCGCTTTTACGGTAAGTAATCTCTTCCAGTTGTTCATGATAATGGGCAATTATTTTTTGCCGTTGTTGCATCACATCCGTAATTTTACGACTTCTAGTAGATACAATCGCATTTTCAGCCGTTTTCAACTGTCGCAACGGAGCTAAGACAACTCGCTGTTGTCGATACAAAAACAATATTTTGAACCAGTTGACGATACGCTTAAATATACCAACTTTTTCTTGTTTAACAATTTGAGTCCGTTCATTAATCTGTAAAATTTGCGGATCAAGCATTGCCCGTAATGACTCCATTTCTTTCGCAATTTGAGCCAAATCCGTTTGACATTCTGTTTCAATGGCAGCCATTGTTTCATCTAATTGCAGCAAGTCATTTGGATGGGCTTGATGTAAATCGCAAAGTTGTTGTTCTAACGCTGCTAAATCTGAAACAAACCGAGTTGCCACCTCAGCAGATTGCTTTTCCAAAAAAATCAACTTCGCTTCACATTCTTTGATAATTTGAGAGACTTCCCGCTCAATTTTTGCTGGCACTTGTTCACGAGAAATCAACGTCAATTCTTGAATTTGCTCATCAATTTCTTTCTGCACCACAGCAATTTTTTTGTCAACTATCTTCCTAGATTGCAGAATACCATCATCCAATCGTTCAATTGTCGTTACGACATCTCTTTGATATGACTGAATATCTTTCTGTAACTGAAGTTCGCATTGTTCAATCGTTTTTTTCAGCGTTTGGATTTCCTCCGCCAAAGTTTGCTTAATGACCTCAATATATGCTGAACGATTTTGTTTAAGTTCCTGCAATTTATTCTGAATTTCATCCGGATGAGAAACAGCGATATCGACCATCTTTAACCGCGATTGGACATCTTTCCATGCGCCACTTATGCCTATCACGGTTGCCATTTCTCATTCTTTCCAATTAGATCAGTTTCGAGCCATACAGTACAAACGTGCCGAGGAAGAATGCTAGACCTAAAATCATTGCAAAAGCATAATGATACAGCAGCCCGGTTTGAACATGGCGCACCGTTCCAGCAAACCATGCGACTAACTTGGCGGAACCGTTGACAAATACACCATCAATCAAGGTTGCATCGCCAGCACTGCTCAAGAAACTGCCCACATTGCGAGAACCGCCGGCAAAAAACCAGTCATTGAAGCGGTCAAAGCCGTATTTATTCAACATAATCTGATGGATAATACTTAACTTTTTCGCCAATATCGCAGGAATTTGACGGAAAAACGGCGGAATAAATGACAGTTCCCAATACAACAAAATTGCCGTGATCAAGCCCGCCATCGCAAGGAAAAATGGAAGTTGCTTAACACCATGCCACATAAACTCGAATAAACTCACGAAATGTTTATGGGCAAACGGACTGTGTTCAAACGAAATTGCGTGACCGAAATAATCTTTATAAATCATCGGCTCAATGGCGATCATGCCTGCAAAAATCGAAGGAATCGCCAACATAATTAATGGCACTGTCACCACTGCGGGCGTTTCGTGCAAATGATGTTGCGTGTGATGATCCATGCGTTCCTTGCCGTGAAATACTAAGAAAAACATACGGAAAGAATACAGTGCAGTGATAAACACACCTGACAATACCGCATAATACGCAAATGTTCCTGCATTGCCCAAATGTCCCGCTTCATGTGCATGATGGGCGGCTTCGATGATTAAATCTTTGGAGAAGAATCCAGCAAATCCAGGAAATCCAATCAATGCCAGCGAGCCAATCAATGAAGTCCAATAGGTGATCGGCATGTACTTACTCAATCCGCCCATTTTGCGAATATCTTGTTCATGGTGCATGGCAATAATCACTGAACCGGCGGCGAGAAATAACAGAGCTTTGAAGAATGCGTGCGTCATCAAGTGGAAAATTGCCACACCATACGCAGATGCACCCAGTGCCACGACCATATAGCCCAATTGCGACAGGGTAGAATATGCCACGACCCGCTTGATGTCATTTTGCACCAAGCCCAGCAAGCCCATGAATAACGCAGTGATCGCGCCGATAGTGATCACAAAAGCCAACGCAGTCGGACTCAATTCAAACAGTGGGGACATCCGAGCCACCATAAAAATACCCGCAGTCACCATCGTCGCCGCGTGAATCAAGGCTGAAATCGGCGTGGGACCTTCCATCGAATCGGGTAGCCAGACATGCAGCGGAAATTGTGCGGATTTACCCATGGCACCAATAAACAACAAGATACAGATCACTGTCATCAACGACCAATCTTGACCGGGGATAATTTGAATGAGCGTGTTTTTATGCTGTTCTGCTTGAGCAAACACTTCCGCATAGTTTAAGCTATTGAAATACATCAAGACGGCTGCAATTCCCAACAAAAAGCCAAAGTCGCCAACTCGATTCACCAAAAAGGCTTTTAAATTCGCATAGATAGCCGTTGGACGGGTGAACCAAAAACCGATCAGCAAATATGACACTAAACCTACTGCTTCCCAGCCGAAGAACAGTTGCATGTAGTTATTGGACATGACCAACATCAACATTGAGAAGGTAAACAAAGAGATGTAGCTGAAAAAGCGTTGATAGCCCTTGTCATCGTGCATGTAGCCAATGGTGTAAAAATGTACCATCCACGACACGAAAGTCACAACTAACAACATGGTTGCAGTCAGTTGATCGACTAGGAAACCGACTTCAAAACGGATATTACCCGCCACTAGCCATGTGTACAAGGTTTCATTAAAAATTGCGCCGCCATCAATCACAATGTATTTAAACACGTAAAGCGACAGAAAAAATGAAATTCCGACTCCAGCAATGGTGACCGTGTGAGCGACACGACGGCTGACATCAAATAAACCCGCAATGATTGCTCCAATGAGCGGGGCTAAAACGATTGTTAAATAAATTGTTTTCATCGAATATCCATAAAATTAATTAGCCCTTCATGCTGTCCAAGTCTGCGACATTAATCGTTGCCCGGTTACGGAATAACACCACTAAAATCGCTAAACCGATGGCAGATTCTGCCGCGGCAACGGTGAGAATAAAAAAGACGAAAATTTGTCCGGTGATATCATTGTTAAAGTGCGAGAATGCCACGAAGTTCATGTTGACCGCCAACAGCATCAATTCGATACACATCAATAGCACAATCAAGTTCTTACGATTGATGAAAATTCCCGCCATGCTGATGCAAAATAACACCGCGCTTAAAATCAAATAGTCCGATAGCACAATCATAATTAGTCCTTAGGTTCTGCGGGCAAGTTGACCAAACGAATCCGATCCGCACGACGCACATTCACTTGTAACGAAGGGTTGATATACTTGTGTTGACGTGGGGAACGCATGGTTAAAGCTATTGCCGCCACCATCGCCACCAATAAAATAACGGCTGCTAATTCAAATGGATAAATATAAATTGAATACAATACTTGTCCAATCGCTTCAATATTAGGCACAGCAGATACGGGGGCAGCAGTCAACACCGGGGCAGTCATGGTGCGTACCACCAAAACCATTTCTACCAAGATGAGCAAGCCAACCAAGATACCCACAGACAGATAGCGAATAAAACCTTCTCGCAGTTTGGCAATATTGATGTCGAGCATCATCACCACGAATAGGAATAACACCATCACCGCGCCAACATAGACTAAAACCAATACGATAGCTAAAAATTCCGCTTGCAGCAAGAGCCATGTCGCTGCGGCTGAGAAAAACGCCAATACTAGGAATAATGCTGCGTGCACCGGATTTCGTGCTGTAATGACACGCACCGCCGCAAATACCAACACCGTTGCAAAAAAGTAAAAAATCAATTTTTCAATAGTCATCGTGCAAATCCACCCGTCCTTTCAAATTGTTGCTATGCCGCAAACCCTTAAGGTTCAACTGTCCAATCCATCCTTTGGAATGTCAAACCTCATGTCTATTAATACAGTATCCAGCCAAATAACCAATCAAACAACCCTGTCACCCGATCCCGTTTCACCATCCGGTCATCTTCATAAAGACGATGTGCGATCAAATTTCCTTTTTTATCATACTCTTTGCTGACTCCATTCAAACGACCGTCTAGAAAATGTGAGTGTTCTAACCATTTTTCACCCGACCGATAAAAAATTACTGCTTTCACAGGCAAGCCTTCTCCAAAATCCCAGTCACCCTGTAAGTTACCATTGCTGTGAAACCCTTTTGCTTTCCCTTGTTTTTTACCATCCGCATAGTTACGTTCAGCTTTCAAGGTTTTACCATCTTGATAATATTCCTGTTCCAAACCATGAAGTTTACCGTCCACTAAATGGCGTTCTCGGAATAATACATCTGTCCCGGAATAATATGCCAACTGAGTTTCAAAGCGTTTTCCATCAGCGATGCGTAACTCATTGGATAATTTACCGTTACGCAAATACTCCTTCTTTGCTTCTAACTTACCATCCCGATAAGTCAATTCAGCCCGCAATTCACCTTTAATCTTGGCATCTCCAGAGTCATAATATTCCCGACTGACTCCATTGAGCTTGCTATTCAAATAGTTATATTCAAATTGCGTCGCGCCACTTTCATAATAAGTGATGTTTTTATCGCCATCCGCGGCGAGTACAGATAAACTAAACATCCATAAAACCAGTGCGAAAAACTGAAGATAGCGCATAACAACCTCCTTTGGCAGGAATTAACGATACGGCGCATCCTTGGCTCGATCCGCAGCGATTTGAGCTTCCATTTTATCGCCCATATTCAACAACTTAGCCTTGGTCATCAACAGGTCACCCCGTTGTTCACCATGATACTCAAAGAAACTGGTCTCTACAATAGAATCGACCGGACAAGATTCTTCACAGAAGCCACAGAAAATACATTTTGTAAAATCAATATCATAGCGAGTCGTCCGCCGCGTCCCATCTTCACGAGGCGCAGCTTCAATGGTAATTGCCATTGCGGGACAGGTGGCTTCACACAATTTGCAAGCAATACAACGCTCTTCACCATTGGCATAACGTCGTAACGCATGATGGGCGCGAAATCGAAATGACATCGGCGTTTTTTCATCGGGATATTGCACGGTGATTTTGCGGTCAAATAAATATCCCCCAGTCACCCGCAAACCTTTAATCAATTCTAATAAAAACAAACTTTTAAGATAGCTTACAATCGCTTTCATGAAGTAACCTCTATACAAACCAAGGGGGAAGTTTGAGTAACACTGCAACGCCAATCAGTACAATCCAAACTAAGGTAATAGGAATAAAGACTTTCCAACCTAGGCGCATGATTTGGTCATAACGATAGCGAGGGAAGGTGGCACGAATCCACAAGTACCAGAATAAAAAGAAACTTGTTTTTGCCAAAAACCAGAAAATACCCGGTACAAAAGCGAAGGTGGCTTCTAATGGCGTACCTTGAAATGGGGATAACCAACCGCCTAAGAACATGATGCTTGCCAATGCTGCGACTAAGATCATATTAGCATATTCAGCGAGGAAGAATACCGCGAATAACATGCCCGAATATTCTACGTGAAAACCTGCGACAATTTCGGCTTCCCCTTCCGCCACGTCAAACGGTGCGCGGTTGGTTTCAGCCACAGCGGAGATCAGGTAAACTAAAAACAGCGGGAACAAGGGCAACCAATACCAGTGAATTAAACTGCCATTTTGAGCCTTGACGATTTCGCTTAAATTCAAACTGCCCGCCGCCATCAATACACCCACAAGGGCAAATCCCATCGCAATTTCATACGCCACGATTTGAGCCGCCGAGCGCATCGCCCCTAAAAACGCATACTTGGAGTTAGAAGCCCACCCTGCGATGATAATCCCATACACACCCAAGGAAGTCATCGCGAGAATATAAAGTAAACCCGCGTTAATGTTGGATAATACCAAACCATCGGCAAAGGGAATCACTGCCCATGCTGCCAAAGCCGGCGCGATACACAACATCGGTGCAATGAAAAATAGAAAATAATCAGAGTTTTGCGGGATGACGATTTCTTTAAACATCAATTTAAACGCATCCGCCAACGGTTGCCCCCAGCCATAAAAACCAACACGATTAGGTCCAATCCGAATTTGCATGTAACCGATGACCTTGCGTTCAGCCAACGTAAGATACGCCACTGCACCCATCAACGGCACCATGATAATCAGAATCTTAATAATAACAATCAGTAAATAAATTAACGTATCCACCATATTGAGTATTCCCTATAAAATTTTAATCTGTTGCGGAAAGGCAGGTATCAATGCCGATTGTGCAATTTTACCGTTTGCATTGTAAAAACTCAGGTTGCCCGCTAAGTCGCTTATCCATACTTCTTCAGCATCATTCGCAAAATAAGCGTGACTTTTAAATATTAAGTAATCCGCATGAATGCCCGGCAACATTACTTCAACACAAATTTCTGGTGCAATTGAAAATGTGATATCTTCATGTTTATGTTGATTAAAACGTGCTTCAGACATCCACAATATATCGACTACATAAACGCTGCCGTTCGACATTTGAATTGGGCAAAGCAGTAACACCTGACCAATAGATTGCAATTGATTGAGTTTGACAGAGATTTCCGTCAGCAACAAAGAACGGTAGGTTGTCGTTGGAGACATCACAATCTGTCCCCATTGATTCAACTCAATCTTGAAAGGCAAATCTTGCAAACTCGGATGTTCACATACTTCTTGCCAATTCATCGTGCAACCCCTTGTAAAATTTACTTAAGCAGTCAATTCTACCCAACCATGCCATGAACCCAATGCGACATTTTCAGCCTGTCCCGCATAAATCAACACGCAACCGTCTGGCACACGTTCATCGATCACTAGGGGTAAACTGATTTTTGCAGCATTTTGACGCACTTGCACAACATTCGCTTCAGTTGCGCCAATTTGCGCTGCGACATTACTGTTGACATGGACACCCTTCGCACTGGTGGCATCACGAGTGAATTGTAACGCGCTGGCACGACGCACTATCATGTCTGTTGCATAAATCGGCAATTCAGTAATCCGTTGTAAACCATCAATTTTACGAGCACTCAAATCATTTGGAACTTGCCAACTGTTTAAATTATCAGTCGTTTTTTGTCCCAACTTTTCACAGACTTCACTACGCACTTGTTCAGAACTGTCATAATCAAAACCGCTCACATTCAACAAGTTACCCAACACTCGCAACACTTTCCAGCCCGGACGCACCTCATTTTTCGGAATCACGACTGCGGTGAAACTCTGCCAAGTTCCAGCATTATTCACATAAGTACCTGAAGTTTCAGTGAATACGCTGATCGGTAACAACACATTGGCGTAAGTTTTCATCGTGTCAGTCACGTAAGCGGTCAACGACACGACGAATTCCGCTTTTTGCAGATTTTCCAATGCCTTCGCGCCGTCGTAACTGTCTAATTCTGGTTCAACGCCGAGCAGCACATAACCCTTTAAGCCCTTGTTTAACATCGTATAAGCATTCACACCGGGCGTAGAAATCGGCATTCCAGCGGCTTCACGATGGGGCAATACCCCTGCTAACCATGCGCCTGCACTGTTGCCCGCTTCAGCACAATAGCCCAGTTTTGCACTAGATAATTTTGCAATTGCAACTGCCAACGCACGGATTAACGCGAATTGTGGATGAGAAGTCGCCAAATTACCCAATAAAATCAACCGATGATCGCCAGTTTCTAAACTTTGTGCCAGCGTTTGCTGTTCTTCAGTCACTTTCGTATCGGCTAACAAATCTTCTAATTGCTGTGGAATGACATTATTTTTGCCAACGAGCAGAGCTTTCGCCACTCCTGACAAAGTTGTAATCAAATCATTTGGTGAGGTAATGATCTGTTGTGCAATCCGCATATCGTTGAAATCATAAGCAATCGGATTGATAAACATCACTTTCGCGCCATTCATGCTCGCTTTACGCAAACGATGATTTAACAGCGGTTGTTCCTTGCGCAAATGCGAACCGATAATCAATGCAGTGTTGCAACGTTCGATTTCAGCAATGGGCATTCCCAAATATGGAAACAGTGGCGCATGTGCTTGATCGGCAAAGTCTATTTGATGCAAACGGTGGTCAACGCAATCACTGCCCAAACCACGAATCACGCGTTGCAATAAATACAATTCTTCCAACGTCGCTGTCGCCGAAGCCAAGCCACCTAATTGATCTGGCTCATATTTTTCGACAATCTGCTTCATACCCGTTGCCGCGGCTTGCAATGCGGTTTCCCAATCGGTCGGCTGCCATTGCCCCTCTTTTTTAATCATCGGCACGGTTAAGCGATCTTCCGCCGTTAAGCCTTGATAACTAAAGCGATCTCGGTCGGATAACCAGATTTCATTGATGGCTTCATTTTGTTTTGGAACGACCCGGATAATCTCGTTGCGGCGTAAATGAACGTGAATATTTGAGCCGATGCCGTCATGTGGAGCAATAGAATCAAGCTGTTGCAGTTCCCACGCCCGCGCATTGAACCGCGACGGTTTGGCAGTCAACGCACCGACCGGACAGAGATCAATCATGTTTCCAGAAAGTTCTGAATCCACCGTTTGACCAATATAGGTGCTGATCTTGGTATGTTCGCCCCGACCCAATGCGCCAAGCTCTTGAATTCCTGCGATTTCTTGCCCAAAACGCACGCAGCGAGTACAGTGAATACAGCGGGTCATTTCTGTGGCAATCAGAGCCCCAATATTTTTGTCGAATACCACCCGTTTTTCTTCGCCATAACGAGAGGCATCCTTACCGTAACCGACGGAAATATCTTGCAATTCGCACTCGCCACCCTGATCACAAATCGGGCAATCGAGCGGATGGTTGATGAGCAAAAACTCCATGACGGCTTTCTGTGCAGTCAGGGCTTTTGGCGAACGTGTCCATACTTTCATACCGTCCATCACCGGTGTCGCACAGGCGGGAACTGGCTTCGGTGCTTTTTCCATTTCTACCAGACACATCCGGCAACTTGCCGAGACCGAAAGTTTTTCATGGTAGCAAAAACGTGGAATTTCTACGCCATTGGCATCTGCCACTTGAATCAGCATTTGCCCAACTTCTGCTGTATAAGGTTTACCGTCTATTTCAATAGTTGCCATCGTGTTAATCCATCTCAAATCTGAAAACAGCGCGATACGCCGCGAGGATGAAAAATCTACTGTTAAATTTAAAAAACTAAAAATTCGGTCATGAGTTTTTTTAACTAGCTTCTTGAAATTTTAAATAAAAATAATTACTGATTTGTTGACTCATTAATTTTAAAATATCAACCATCTGCATTGTCTGAATAAATAAATCTCTACGGTTTTCAATAATATAGTCATGAGCGATCACGTTGCGTAATTCTCGAATCACCAATAATTGCTCTGCCTTGGCAACAATACCCAGTTTTTCTAAAAAATTGGCAGTGTCAATCACTGTTTTTGGCATTTCTTGCAACAAAATTAGCAGCGTTTTCACGACCTTATTGATTAAAATATCGGAAGCTCTGGCGAAACGAGCCGTAAGAGCTTCTAAACTCTCTAATTCTTCTAAATTACAATTATCTTTGTCAAGACAGGGTAAACATTTTTGATAAGAATATTCCAAGTTATCTAAAGATTTTTGTAATAAATTCAAATTGTTGTGCATCTCTTGAATGAACTTTTGTTGGCGTTCCGTAAATTTCATAACAAGACTGCATCAAGTAGCGCAATTTGTTTAAATACAGTTTCATCGGCATGTGTCAAACTGACAATATCAATTTTTTGTTCGCCAAACTGTTGATAAAAAGCCAGTTTCACTGCAAATTTTTCTTGAAACGACAGAACCCGATTTGCCAACACTAAAATGTCAATATCGCCACCTTTTTTCATATCATCGACCCGTGAACCAAACAAATAGATATGCGATTCAGGCAGATAGGCTTGAATTTTGTGCTTCAACAGTTCAATTTGTTGTGGCGTTAAGCGCATGATGCTGAATAAAAACTATCTACGCTCACTTTCATAATAACGCGAACCATCGGCATCCAAACGATGTTGCACAAAACGTTGGTCACGAGTCGCAGTGCCTTTTACGTCCCCAATCCAACCATTGTCATACGCAACCCCGGTGCGTACCAAAATGTCATCGTAGGACACATGAAAGTAATTCACGTCAATGCGTCCGTTGGGATCAAACCAAATTTTTACATATAATTCAGGATTGTTGTAACTTCCCCACCACACATGTAGCGGATCAACGTAGAAAAATCCCCATACTGCCTTGCCATCTTCACTCGCGCCACCGTATCGCCACACAGTATAGACATCCTTGGTATAACCGTCTGGGGTATCAACGATGGCAACGATAGTTAAATCATTGTTAATTTTTTCACGATAGCCGTTATTGTTACTGGTGGCTAAGGTCGTCCAACTGTTGCTGAGTTTTTCCCGAAGACCGCTGCGTTTTTGGGTTTCTGCCTGCCCTAGCGTTGCATAACACAATATTATCAATGCGATGGCTATGATTGCATTTTTCATGTTGCACCTCATGGTTTTTCTTGAATTAAGTCGTAACCGAAAGGAATATAAACTGCTGAATAACCGCATTCTTTAAGTTTACTGCACATCAACAAAGCTGCGCTGTCATTATAACTATGAACGATGAAATATGTCTGTTGCAAATGTTTTGGGCGATGGGTACATAAATAGCGCACGACTTCCATACCACAATCAACCCGTTGAGAATCGACATAAATTTCACCGCCCAAATCGTGATCTAACCGTATTTCATCCCATTCTGAGGCTAATTGTGCAATGCAATCTGGCGAAGTTGCCACACAAGTTGCTGCGGGATAATGCTTCAGAAATTGTGCGGTGCGTTTGGGATCGTCGTCTAAAAATAAAATTTTCATTGGTTGTCGTCATTTATGTGACATCGGTTATTTCAGATGATATTCCACATAGGCTTCATCACGAATTTGACGTAACCATGCTTGTAATTCTTCTTCGGTTTTACGTTGACGAATTTGTTGCGTGGCATTGGCGCGAATGGCTTGTTCGGTATTGTCATGTTTGCGTCGTCCCAAAACTTGCATGATGTGCCAGCCGTAACGCGATTTAAACGGTTCACTGATTTGATTCACGGGCAAATTGTTCATGACTTCTTCCAACTCTGGGGCAAGTTCATCGGGACTGACCCAACCGACCAAACCGCCCTTCGCGGCATAAGTTTTATCGGCAGAATTGGCTTGTGCTAATTTGGTAAAATCATCACCATTTTCAATTTGAGTTTTTAACCGTTTCAAGCGAATTTGCACGTCAGACTCGCTAACTAATTCATTGGTTTCTAATAAAATATGCCGCATCTGCGTTTGGTTGACAATGCTCTTGCTGCTGTTGCGTTTTTCCACTAATTTGACGATATGAAAACCACTGGGATTGCGAAATGGTCCCGCTACCTCACCCGGTTTGAGTTTCGTCACCACTTCGGCAAACAAAGAAGGAATTTCTCCCGCCTTACGCCAGCCTAAATCACCGCCTTCAATGGCTTGCTGTCCTTCAGACACGCGCAACGCCGTTTGTTGAAAATTTGCCCCAGATTTGAGTTGTGCAACGGTTTCATTCGCTTGACGTTGTTTTGCTTCAATTTGTTCTGGAGTGGCGACATCGGAAGTTGCAATGAGAATGTGCAATAAATGGTATTCTTCAACATTATCACCCTGTTGTACTTGATTGGCGATAAAATTATCAATTTCTTTTTCAGTAACGTTGATGCGACTGGCAACTTGACGTTGTTGGAGGCGCGCGAGGGTCATGTCATGTCGAATATTTTCTCGAAATTGTTCAAAGGTATAATCTCCTGTTTTCTCAACTTCCTGTTGAAACTGGGTTAAGTCCATTTTGTTTTGTGCAGCAATTTTTTGCAAACCTTCATTCAGGCTATTGTCGTCAATGATGATGCCAGTATTTTTCGCGATTTGGATCTGTAGCCGTTGCAACACGATATGATCGAGAACTTGTTTTTCGAGTTCAGCGCGCGAGGGTGACGCAATATTTTGTTTATCTAGGCGTTCTTTTACTTGACGCACCTCTGCCTGAAGTTCAGAATTCGCGATCACTTCATCATTTACCACAGCAACAATATAATCAAGCGACTCAGCAGCAAGGGTAGATAGGGAAAAACTCAGCCATATAACAGCGAAAAAACGATGTAGTTGCATGATCAGCACGGAAAAATCTGTAAAAAAAAGTGGCGGAGAGGGCGGGATTTGAACCCGCGTGGGACGATGAAGCCCCCATCCGATTTCGAGTCGGCGCCGTTATGACCGCTTCGGTACCTCTCCGTGGAGTCATTTTAGAAATGCGCTTCAGATGATTCGTGATTATAACGGATTTAAGGCGCAGTGACCAGCGTTGATGTGATCAATTTGGGGATTGTTTAATAAATTTTATGATGTGTAATTTCATAAATCTATAATTACCAATGGAACTTTTCTGTAACTATTGATTGCGATAGGTAAAAATTTCGTCAGATGAAAAAATGATCATCTAAATTTTGAAATGAGATGACTCGTCAGTATCGTTCAAAGTGAGCAGTGAGTCAATTCCTACGTTGACATTATTTAATTTGGTAGTTTTAATCACTGTATTGGTTGCCAAGATGAAAACCTGGTCTTAGTTGCATAATTTCTCAACTGTGGGAGTTACGCAGTTCAAATCTCATGTTCTACGAGTTCGTAAAGAAAGTAAGCATTCGCGACCATGCCATGATGTAACCGCGACCACGCCATGATACTGAACACGACTGAACTTATTAAAATCAAGAAAATATCATGAATTCATTACAATCTGCTGGTTTGAGTCTCGCCGTTGGGATTTTGGTTTTAACACTCAAATACCTCGCTTATATTCTCACAGGCTCGGTCGCTTTATACTCGGACGCGCTGGAATCTATTGTGAATGTTGCCGCAGCCGCCGTTGCCTTTGTCGCCTTGTGGATTGCTCGCCAACCAATGGATCGCAATCACCCTTTTGGACACACGAAGGCGGAATATTTCTCGGCTGCGTTTGAATCTATCCTCATTGTTATTGCCGCGATGATGATTATTTATGAAGCGGGAATGCACTTGTGGGCACCGGTAGCATTACAATCTGTTGGGTGGGGCGTCGCGGTTTCCTTACTTGCTTCTCTGATTAATGCCGTGCTTGCCGCATATTTGCTACAAATTGCCAAACGAACCCTTTCCCCAGCAATTAAGGCAGATGCGGTACATATTCTCAGCGATGTTGTCACTTCTACTGGAGTATTGATTGGCGTGGGATTGGCATGGTTGACAGGATGGTGGCTATTAGACCCACTGCTTGCTTTATTGGTTGCATTCAATATTTTATGGATAGGTGCAAGTTTACTGCGTGAATCGGTGGGGGGCTTGATGGATGAAGGGGTATCAGAGGATGAATTGCAACCAATACAACAAATTATTGCTGATGAGATGCTGGGGGCATTGCAAGTTCACAGTTTGAAAACTCGGCGGGCGGGCGCGATCACCTTTGTCGAATTTCACCTCGTTGTTCCTGCGAATATGACCGTGCAACATTCTCATGATATTTGCGACCGACTTGAACAAGCATTGCAACGTCATTCAAGTGGAATGCAAATCAATATTCACGTTGAACCCGATAGCGAAGTGGTGCATAGCAGTTTTATCACGCCGACGTTGGATTCTTGAATAATTAAATCAAATCGTTCGGTCTGTATTATTGTTTTGCAGACAATCAAAAAATTTCGATAACCCATTGCAAAATTTCATAACCATCGCTATAGTTATAGACCAAATAACGAAGAACTGTTAAACTTAGCAACAAATCTGAGATGGTGAGCGACTCTGCATTAGTTTGGCAATGATTACTTATAAATTAATGACGTAGCATAACTTACGACATGATGTGTACATCTGTATTGCAAGAATATGTTACACTAGCCATCATATTGTGTAATACCGCAAGAAATCTCTTGATATCGAATTAATGTGTTTGTCGCTGATATATCAAGATTCAGACATCAAAACAGACAAGCGTGGGTAATAAAATGATTATCGAACTTAAATCCCCAAAAGATGTTGCTACTGACGAAGCAGATGCTTTAAGCAAAAAAACCTATACTCAACCCAAATCATTTCGCTTAACCCCGGATGACAACGAATCATTGCAAAAGATTGTCAAAGCGGTTAATCGCGAAAGCCGGCGCAAGATTTCCGAAACCAAGGTCATTCAAGCGTTGATTCAGATCGGCACCAAAACCCAACCCAGCAAGTTGATCAAAGCCCTTGGTGAAATACTTTAACACGGTACCATTCGTACCATTATTCTGTTGGTTGGCATTTACACAGCGTAGTAGAGAATTTGGGGAGGAATATTAGTAATGTCTGATGATCACTCGGCTCAAACCCCACCACAACGTTTGTCTAGCGGTGAAGAAGTCTTAGTATTGCTTAAAAAGATGTTTCCTAAGACTTTTTTCGATAATCCCCAAGACATTCGCCCATTAAAAATCAATATTCATCTTGATATCCGGCAAGTGTTGGGGGACGTGTGTTCCAATAAGTCGATAGAACGAGCGTTGAAACTGTACGCAAAACAGCCCGCTTATTATAACTTACTTAAGTTGAATACGCAACGCATTGATCTTGAAGGAAATCTTTGTGGCGAGGTCACCGACGAGCATATTCAGTTTGCCAAAAATGCCAAGGAAAAGATTAAGCATCTCAAGTCACAACGCAAGAAGATGCAGCAAGAATTTCCCAATGATCTGCAACCCTCAGTGCGTGGCAGATTGGAACTGACCTTAAAAATCAACGTGTTGCCAAAAGATGTCAAATTTGTCAATGGAATGAATCAGTTTATGGTGCAAGTTGATAATAAGCCAGTCCGGGTATGTTTGCGCAATAAAGGCTGGAATAAAATCGAAAAAGCTCCCAGTGAATACAGTGCGTGGATCGCCTTGATACGTGGCAAGATTGGCGCGCCCATTGAAACACAAGGGTTTGAAATGGTTGACCCATTGGTGCAAATCTTCGAGCGGAAAGTGACATCAGACGACACAGCTTCGCCCCAGAAACCGACTGAAAAAAGCTCAAATGCCACGGGTCGTCCCACCATTGGCATGAGAAATCGCCATCCCGCTCGTGGGCAATCATCGGCTCCACCAGTGGTGATCGGCGTAAAAATGAAGTTTGAAGGTGTGGTTATGCAGGACGTACCTCCCCCGACAGAGAGCCCCACGTCTGCGAAAAAAACCTTGACTTTAAAGAAGAAAACCTAAGAATAGAGAATGTCATGGCAATTCCCGGCAAAATAGATGTTGTGGTCAAAATTAATCAGTTACCTACGGAAACACGCACCGTTGATCGTGAAGTTCAATTTGTCATTGATACGGGTGAGCAACTTGTGGCGGTGATCGTCAAATCACGAGTTTGGGAACGTCTAGTTCAAGCAGATCAGAACAATGTGCCGTGGGTGGCAGCGATCAAGGGCAAGATGGGTGTGCGTACTGAGAAAGGTTTCGTGCTAGAACAGCCAAGTGTCCAAGTTTTCGAGAAAAATAATGATGCTGCCAAAAAAGCAGAAGCCAATCAGTAATCAATTTAGAAACCCGTGCCCTTTTCCACCGCTGAGACCGTTTTAAAACAGCGTTTGAACTTCACTTGATTGATTTCACTGATAATTATAGAAAGCTGACCGCGGGTTAACCTTAGCCTGATCATAATTCGCATCGTAATAACCTGACTAAAACAATAAAAACTTATGTAACTTACTGAACTTCTTGATATCCTATCGCAAGTTAGACAACTTGAAAAATCATGTCCTATCTAGGGTAGCGTGATCTAGGTTGATGTTGTGCCCCAACAAAATTGCCCTACAGATAACGACCAGCCGACAAGATTTAAACCTGTTAGGTTGACAACCTGATGGGTTTGGGCAGATTAGCTTTCCGACTCCTCTTTTTTGTGCTGATGATAACAACTCTCTTTGCTTAACGAGATTCTCAAAATTTGCAGCAGTAACTGACGCTTGCATTCATGAAAAAAGTGATTCAACGCCGTTTTGTCCCAGAACAGCCCGCCTTATCCAGTACGTTACATCCTGTCATTCAGCGGGTGCTCGCAGCGCGCGGCATGACTGACAGTTCTCAGCTTGATTACAGTACAAAAAATATTCATCCTTATCAACTGCTTACTGGTATTGATGATGCTGTGAGTCTATTAGTGAGCGCATTACAGCAGCAACAAAGAATTTTAATCGTCGCTGATTATGATGCCGATGGAGCCACCGGATGCGCCTTACTGATCAAGGCATTGCATCAGATGGGTGCAAAGAATCTCAAGTTTATTGTGCCCAACCGGGAGCGCAACGGTTACGGCTTAAGCCCTGAAATTGTCGAACTTGCCCTGCCACATCGTCCTGATTTATTAATTACTGTCGATAATGGCATTGTCAGCACTCGTGGCGTAGCGGTCGCAAAAAAACATGGCATTCGAGTTTTGATCACCGATCACCATTCCCCCAATTTTACCCTACCTGACGCAGATGCCATTGTCAACCCGCGCCTGCCAGATGATTTATTTCCAAGCAAAAATTTATCTGGAGTGGGTGTTGCATGGTACGTGATGTTAGCATTGCGGGCAAAATTGCGAGAACTCAATTGGTTTCAACAACATCATCTTGCTGAACCCAATTTAGCGAATTTGTTAGATTTAGTTGCCCTTGGCACTATCGCCGATGTGGTTGCTCTGGATTATAACAATCGTATTTTGGTGGAACAGGGACTGCGACGGATTCGCGCCGGACAGTGTTGTATGGGAATCAGCGCGTTGATTAAAATCGCCAAACGCAACCAAAATCGTTTAACTGCCAGTGATTTAGCATTTAGTATCGCCCCCCGTCTCAACGCCGCCGGTCGAATGGACGACATGAGCTATGGCATTGGTTGCTTGCTCTGCGAAAATCTTAAAGAAGCCAATGAATATGCGGAGAATCTGGATTTTTTCAACGGCGAACGTCGTTATGTTGAAGCAGAAATGCACCAAGCTGCCACCGAAATGTTGGATGAATTGCAACGACAAACCAACCTTCCACTTGGTTTATGCTTATTTGATGAAACATGGCATCAAGGCGTGATTGGCATTTTGGCGGGACGAATTAAGGATAAATTCCAACGTCCTGTTGTCGTGTTTACAACGGGATTACATGGAGAATTGCGAGGTTCGGCGCGTTCGGTGGCAGATGTCCATATCAAGGACGTGATTGAAAGTATTGCCCAACAACAACCAGAGATGATCAATAAATTCGGGGGACATGCCATGGCTGCCGGACTGACATTATCTCATCATCAACAATTTGATGGATTTAGGCAACTATTTGATTTTGAAGTCTCTAAGAGGCTGTCAGAAAAGCCACTACATGACATTATTTTGACGGATGGAGAGCTAGTTTCACAGGAATTTAACGTTGAATTAGCTGAGTATTTACGATATATTTCGCCTTGGGGACAAGGATTTCTCGAACCACTCTTTGAAGGTGAATTCGAGGTCTTGGAACATAAATTATTGAAAGAAAAGCATTTGAAACTTTGGATACGAGCAACCCCCCGCGAAGCTCCGGTGGAAGCAATCTATTTTCATTGGGGTGATCAACCCTTACAATACCATCGCATCTATCTGGTTTATAAACTAGATGTCAATGAATATCGTGGCACAAAGTCAGTGCAATTATTAATCACGCATCTCGAACCACGTTAAATCTGGCAGTTGCTAAACTGTGAAGAAGGATTGAAAAATGAATCTGTTTCAACCCGTTCTACAGTTCAGCAGGATCACGGCTTCATGACTGTAATTCTAATAAGCGATTTTTATATTCAATCACAGCCACTTGATTATTTTGCTGTTCTGACAATGAAATCAGGTTTTGCAAGGCATAAATCGCCAAATTGTGCAAGGCTTGTCGTTGTGCTGCCACCCACTTTTCAAATTCTGGGGCTTTGAGAATTTCAAACCCTTCTAAAAATGGACTCTGGTAAACCTCAATCGCCGCTTGCAACTGTTCCAAAGAAGGTTGTTGCGATTTGAGTGTTGTTTTCAACACTTCGACATCAAGCCAGTAAGGATTTGCCCGATTAAAACTGACTGAATGTCTGTCAATTACCAAATATTCGCCCACTTGTTTACGCAAATGAGTGAGGGCAACGCGTAGATTGTTTTTACCGTCTTTTTTCTGACTCCACAATAAGTTAACTAATGTTTGCCGTTGGTGCGTGCGCCCGGTGATCACCAGATAATAAAGTAATGCTTGGGCTTTGTTCGATAATTCCAACGGTTGGTTGCCCAGTAAAACTTGCGGTTTACCTAGCGAAATAATATTTAACCTTTCCATAAAAAGCATTCCCGTATGAGACATTGAAGTGACAACTCAAGGTTAGCAAAGTTTTAGCCAACATTTTAACCAGTCTTTAATGTATTTATTATCAATAAGTTATAAAACCATTTTCAATCAATTTATTCCGAAAACGATTTTTTTCCATTAAAAACACCGGTCACAACATAACTATCATGGGAATTTAAGGCAGACATGGAAATTGCTGACAGTTTTTATCGAATTTGAGGAAAATATATTTTCTTGGCGGGAAATAGTGATTTAAATTTTTAGAGTCAGGGAATTTAAATTCTGATTCAGATAGGAGGCATTTTTATATTACTGGTAAATTCC
This sequence comes from Thiomargarita sp., assembly GCA_020721025.1. GTDB lineage: Bacteria > Pseudomonadota > Gammaproteobacteria > Beggiatoales > Beggiatoaceae > DYNO01. The sequence continues at coordinate 19,405 of DYNO01000017.1, forward strand.
ACTGTTATTGATATGTGGCATCAAAACTGCATTGCATTGGACACAGCCGCTCCAATCCTCCTACATAAAATTGCGGGTGGTCAGGTTGTCTAGGAACTGGTCACACTTAGACAACCGTTACTGAATTTACTCAGAGCGATAGCAATATCGTTTTTAAAATCAATTGATTAAAATGGAAGCGTTTTTGTAAATTTGCCACTGTTGCAATCATTCGTCAGCACCGATTGGCGATCAGCAACAATGACTGAATTTTTTATTGTATCATTAATGGTTTATGAGCCATTTGTCGATTACTCCTACCTAATTTACAAGTGGTTAGGCATGTCAGGTGCTGGTCACGCTTGGTGTGCCGCGTCCCTCATCCCTCTCGTCAAATCAATGGCTTGCTCTGTTTGAACCTTAATTCCCCTCATTGCTTGATTAGCATAGTTAAAAACAGCAAACTGTCTGAATCAGAATTTTAGAATTTCCAGAATGGAAGCCAAAATTGTCTGAACCGGGATTTTCAGGATTCACGGATGCGCAGGATTTTTAATCAGGGCAATCCTCTAATCAAGAAAATCATGGTTCAGACAAATGAATTTTCAATACTGAGTTAGATAAAGTTGTTGAGCGGGTAATTTCCATGATTTTCAAAAAATTACGCAAAGCTTCATTCACGGCTTTTTCGTTAGGAAATGCTTGAGCAACATCGGCTTCTAAAACAACCACATTAGTTTCTTGAGAAAGTTTTGCTGCATATTTCCCGCGTACTAAGGTGTTAAAATCAGAACGTTGATATTCTGTTCTTAACTCATCTGTTTGCTGAGAATTAACCGGTTTCATAAATTTTTCTCTCCTGAGAAGTCGCTAATCGACAACTGATAATCTGAATAATTTCATTTCACTAAAATTTCCTCCTTAAGCGAGAGTAGGGCGGATAAGCGAAGCGTCATACATCTTCAAAGTTTTCAATATCTTTGGTGCATGACACTGCGTTTATGTACCCTACACCTGCTAAATTCAATAGGTTAGATGTTCACCCCCTTTGCAAAGGGGGCCGGGGGGATTTAAAAATATCGCGACCCCCTTACGGGGGAACTCTTAAAGTCAAAAGAAAGGGAAAAGGACAAAGATTTACATCCTGGAAAGACGAAAACCCCAGTTGTCGTACCAGTCCGTTGTATCGTCCCCGAAACGGTCGGCACAACGCAAGTAAATATCATCGTAGTCCCAAGAACCCCCACGAAGGAGATGTAATTTAGAATCCCCTCCCACTAGCCAAGCATTCCCATCATTCGGCGCACCATTATAATTTTCATGCCAAACATCTTCGCACCATTCCCAGACATTCCCGTGCATATCATACAATCCAAACTGATTCGGCTTTTTCTGCCCCACTGGCTGGGTTTTTCCACCTGAATTTCCATTAAACCAACCATAACTTGCCAATTGATGCACATCGTCACCAAAACAGTATTTTCCCGTTGAACCGGCACGACACGCATATTCCCATTCTGCCTCGCTCAACAGACGATACACCTGCCCCGTTTGTTCACTGAGCCATTCACAGTAATCTCTTGCATCATTCCAATTCACATAAATCACCGGACGATTGCCCCGCCTCCAACCTTCATCTTCTGGCTTTTTCTGTCTTGTTGAATCACAAAATTTATCATACTCTGCAAAGGTCACTGGATATTTTCCAACCGCGAATTCATAATCAATCGTCACTTCATGAATCGGTTTTTCACCACTATATTGATTTGAACCCATCTTAAATTTTCCCTTCGGCAACCACACCATCGCAGGCGCGTCTGTACCATCTTTCAGTTTGTCACGAAATTCGCCTTGTTTCAATTTGGACATGGGCGTGAGTTGCGTCAGTGGCGTTCCGGTGGGTGACACTAACGACGGTGTGGGCGGCAACCATAACTCATTCAATTCACAATCAAACATGACGCGCAATGCACCACGTTTCTGCCAACCGATGTATTGCACATTATTATGAATAAACAATATTGGCACTGAATCCGAATCTGGTGGTTTAGAAGCAAAACTTGCCGGACGCACTTCCATTAACACGTCCCAAGGATTTTTTTGCAATGCCTGTTGCATCTTCTCCGGAGTCACCACAATTGCCGAAGAAACAATCTCTTGTCCCAATGTCTGCTGCACCGGTTCCAAATATTGCCGCGCCTCTCGCAAATCTTCAATTTTCTGTTGCCGCGTCCGCGTGACATCTTCCACAGCATTCAATGACTTGGCATAAATAATGTGATCAGACAATCGCTCAAATTTATTGTGAATCCCCTCTACATCCCGACTCATCTTTTCCAAATACTGCAATGAATCATCTTTTTTACCCCGCAGCAACCCGCTGACATTCTGACAAAAACTATGCACCGTGTTGTAACTGCCCATCAATGATAAAATACCTTCTAACATGACAATGCGCTCCATAAAAATTTTTGTTTCATGATAGCCTAAATCTGCATGGCTAACTGGTTCAAATCAGAATTTTCAAAAAGATATTGAACTTTTAAGCCGATAACTGATTGACAGGTCACAATCATGACAATTAACAGTGGAAAGCGTTGGAAAGGCTGTAAACATGATAAAATAAGCATCAGACACAACTGAGAAATTTATCATGACTGAACCTACCTACGATTCCAGTAATATCAAAGTGCTCAAAGGCTTGGATGCGGTACGCAAACGTCCGGGCATGTACATCGGCGACACGGACGACGGGACGGGTTTACATCACATGGTTTTTGAAGTGGTGGACAACGCCATTGACGAAGCCCTTGCGGGTTACTGCTCAGAAATTCACGTCAATATGCACCGCGATCAATCCATTACCGTGACAGACAACGGGCGCGGCATTCCTGTCGATATTCATGAAGAGGAAGGGCGGTCGGCGGCAGAAGTCATCATGACCGTGCTACATTCGGGCGGTAAATTCGACAATAATTCTTACAAAGTGTCGGGCGGGCTGCATGGCGTGGGCGTTTCGGTGGTGAATGCCCTGTCTGACAAACTCGAACTCACCATCTGGCGCGATGGACACAGCTATTTTCAAGCCTATTCCTTGGGTGAACCCGTGTCGCCGTTGATTGCCACCGGTGAAACCAGCAAAACAGGCACTCAGTTACATTTCAAGCCCAGTAGCCAAACTTTTACCAACATTGAATTCCATTATGACATTCTCGCCAAACGGTTACGTGAGCTGTCGTTTCTCAATTCTGGGGTGCGGATTCGGCTGACCGATGAAATCACTGGCAAGGAAGATATCTTTGAATATCAAGGCGGTATTCGCTCCTTTGTCGAACATTTGAACAGCAAGAAAGTTTCGCTACATCCGACTGTTATTTATCTCAATGTCGAAAGAGACGAGATGTTTGTCGAATTGGCAATGCAATGGAATGATTCTTATCAAGAAAATGTGTTCTGTTTTACCAATAATATCCCGCAACGCGACGGCGGTACGCATCTTACTGGATTTCGCAGTGCCTTGACCCGCACTTTTAATAATTTCTTGGAAAAAGAAGGAATTCTAAAAAAAGCCAAAATTGAACTCACGGGCGATGACGTTCGCGAAGGGTTAATGGCAGTTTTATCGGTGAAAGTGCCGGATCCGAAATTTTCCTCGCAAACGAAAGATAAATTGGTTTCAAGCGAAGTGAAAGGCGTGGTGGAATCGGTAGTTAGTGAAAAAGTCAACGATTTCCTGCTCGAAAATCCCAACGAAGCCAAGATCATCACCGCCAAAATTGTCGAAGCAGCGCGCGCCCGTGAAGCTGCCCGTAAAGCTCGCGAAATGACTCGGCGTAAAAGTGCCCTTGACATTGCCGGTCTGCCGGGTAAGTTAGCGGATTGTCAGGAAAAAGACCCAAGCAAATCGGAAATTTTTATCGTAGAAGGCGATTCAGCAGGTGGTTCGGCAAAACAGGGGCGAGATCGCAAATTTCAAGCAATCTTGCCGTTGAAAGGAAAAATTCTCAATGTGGAACGGGCGCGCTTCGATAAAATGATAGCTTCCGCCGAGGTAGGTACGCTGATTACAGCTTTAGGCTGCGGTATCGGCAAAGAAGAGTATGAACCGAACAAATTGCGCTATCACAGCATCATCATCATGGCGGACGCGGACGTTGACGGCAGTCACATTAGAACGTTGTTATTGACCTTCTTTTATCGCCACATGCCAGAATTAATTGAACGTGGACACTTGTACATTGCACAACCGCCGTTGTATAAAACAGTCAAGGGCAAGCAAGAACAATATGTGAAGGATGACAAAGCGTTAAACGATTATTTATTGGCGTTGGCGTTGCAAAATACGCAATTATTCGTCAATCCGACCGCGCCGGCGTTGAACAATGAAGTTTTGGAAAAATTGTGCGTCTCTTATCTGCGAACGCAAGACTTGCTGACTCGGTTGGCGCGACATTTTCCGTGGGAGGTGTTGCAAACGATGTTAGACCTGCCACCGCTCGAAGAAGCTCAATTATATCAAGAAGATGTAGTCACGGATTGGTTGCAACAATTAGAACGGTTGGTGAACAAAACTGCGCGTTGTCAGATTAAATTGGTGTTTTCTGCTCCAGAGCATTGGAATGCACAACTTATTTTGACAGCGTATGGCGTGGAAAATACCATTGCGTTGCCACGTAGTTTTTTCTTATCGGCGGAATATGCCGCGATTCGCGAGTTGGCGCAGACGTTACAAGGATTGCTTGAAGCGGGGGCATATATTCAACGTGGGGAAAAACGGCAACCAGTGCAATATTTTCGTGAGGTGGTAACGTGGTTGTTGGATGAGGCACGGCGGGGTTTAAATGTGCAGCGTTACAAAGGCTTAGGGGAAATGAATCCGCAGCAACTTTGGGATACGACGATGAATCCGAATACTCGTAATTTGTTACAAGTACGCATTGAGGATGCCATTGCGACCGATGAAATTTTCAGTATCTTGATGGGCGATCAGGTGGAGCCGCGGCGGGAGTTTATTGAACAAAATGCTTTGTTTGTCAGTAATTTAGATACCTAAATGGAACGAAGGCATTCCCCCTTTGCAAAGGGGGTTAGGGGGATTTTTCAACCGCATGAAAATATTTAAATCTCACTCGATCAGCAAAAACGCTTCACAAAATCCCCCTGCTTTGTAAATGGGGTTATACCTGTGTCCAAACAGTTCAATACGCGCCTTTCGCTCCCATCACCGCGGGAATTGTTTTTAACAACAACAGCATATCGAGCCAAAAAGATTGCGTGTTGATGTAAAGTAAATCCATTTCGACTTGTTGTACAAAAGGCAATTCGCTGCGCCCAGAAACTTGCCAAATACAAGTAATTCCGGGAGTAACCGCAAGACGTTGACGTTGATAAGCTGTATAAACCGCAACTTCGCTCGGCACGGGAGGACGGGGACCGACCAAGGACATTTCGCCTAAAAACACGTTGAGCAATTGCGGTAATTCGTCGATGGAGTATTTGCGAATAAAACGTCCCATGGGCGTGATGCGCGGATCGTGTTTGATCTTAAAAATCACGCCGCCTGCCATCTCATTTTTTGCCATCAATTCTGCCTTACGCTTTTCTGCATCAAGATACATCGAACGAAACTTCCACATTCTGAATATCTTTCCGCCTTTTCCCACGCGGTTTTGATAAAAAAAGGTATCGCCAGGCGAGTCTAGGCGGATGAGCACCGCAACCAAGAAAAACAGTGGACTGAGCAATAACAACAACATCCCTGATACAGTTATGTCAAATGTGCGTTTTAAGCCATAACAACGAGTTTCTGCGGTGTAACATTGCCAACGAATCCAAGAAAATCGTAACAACTGCCAATAATTCAATGAATTGGGTGGTATTGCCACGGGAGTATCTTCTGGTGGCTCACGAAAAGCGGCTTGATTTTTCACACTAACCTCCTAGATAATTTACAGTCTGTGTCTTGAGGATAATACCGACCGAAACATTATGTCACTGGGTACCATTGTAAACGATCTGTCCTGTGTCAGCACCATTTACCTTGACCGCTTATCGTGTTTTTCATACCGCAACCGAAAGAATTTCCCCAATTGCGCCATTTTTAAAGTGAAACTTACATTTTCGCTATTTGTCACCGCTGTGTTACAATAAATCCCCCCTTTTTAACTTTGCAGAAACACGCGATGACATCCTCATTCGATAATACCATTCGCCTTATCACGTATCATAAGCAGGCGACCAGTGCGCGCACCCTGTTTTTGCGTCTCAATGGCAGCGTTTGTGTTCCGCATTCACTGCCGCAACTTTCGCAATATCTTGAAGAATTACAAGAATTACCCGTTGTCACTCATCCTGCCGCATTGGTGGCGTAAACAGAAAAACAGTTTAATTTGGCAGCGGATAGTTTACAAATTGAGCATGAATTTCGCGCCCAAGTGGATACGCCTGACGGCACAGTGACCGTGTATTTGGCACGATTTACCATGATTGATCCGCCACGGGCTGAAGTGGAACCGCAGGAAGGAAAATTTATTGCGTTGACAGAGGCGCGTAACTTGCCCGGTGTGGAATTGCAACTGCTGCGACAAGCCTATTCGTTTATTATGGAAGGATAAATTTTGTCAGTGGTGAGCTCAATCGATCATGCCTGACGACTGATGAGATTGAACTGACCACTTTTATTTACAAATTCAATAATTTAAAAAGATCATTCATTGCTGCTATTTTTCAGCAATCACGAGCATTTCAAAATCTTCGGTTGTCAACTTGTCTGCTCTCGAAAAAGCACCAAGTTTTGCACCATAAATATCAATTTTGCTAAATCCCACGGTCTTTAATAGCCACGTTATTTCAGGAGGGATATAAAATCGTTCATTGCACGTCAACACCTTGGTATTTCCCTGATCATCTTCCAGCGTTGTCACATTGTGATCTCGAAACGTCATCAAATCAAACGTATTTTTTCGATAAGATGCGTTGCCGGTTTCTGTGGCGGCGGAACAAAATGCCTCGATTGAGTGAAACAATGGAAACAATCCGTTCAGCGTGGTGAAAATCACCTTGCCTTTCGCTGTCAAAGCACGGGCAACACTTTCCAGTATTTCATAATTCATCTCATCGGTTTCCATCAGCGGGAATCCGCCTTCGCACAACATGATTGCGACATCAAACTCTTGAGTAAATGGCAATTTTCTCGCATCGCCTTGATAAAAATTGATTGAGAGATTTTGTTTGCTGGCTTTTTCTCTCGCCTTTTTAAGCATTGAATCGGATAAATCAATCCCCGTGACTTGATAACCTCTTTGAGTCAATTCAATGGCATGTCTTCCTGTACCACAGCCAATATCAAGGATTCTGAGTGACTTATCGAAATTTATCTCTTGCTCAATGAAATCACACTCACCACGAGTTCCTTGAACAAAATTCTCGTGTTCGTATTTTTCCCCATAATTTTCAAACAGTTGTTCGTACCATTGTTTCATTGCAACAATCCTTGATGATGGCTACTGCGTTCGGTTGTCAAGCGTTATGGTCATGATGTTTAACAGTTACTTCACAATCGCCACTGCCAAACCGCGCCCAAACCAAAACGACAGATGTTTATTCAAAAATACGTCCACCGCCATGTATTGAGAACCATCGCAAGAAAAACTCAAGCCAATCATACCGTTCATGACGTTGATCGAACCTGAGCGCAGATACACATTGTCATCCGTCATTCGTAGGGTGCGAAAACGCTCTAAAACTTGTTTGACCTGTGCAACTGTAATTAACGCATTTTTGGGATAGGAAACAGGACGATACATCTGATAAATTTCAGAAGACAGGAGATTTTCAGTGTTGCAGAGGTGGTATTGATAGGGATTATCTTGATGCCACAACATCGCTTGCCCACTTGAACAATGCAGGGTGCAATGAAAAATCCCGTGCACACTTACTAGGGTATGTAACGCATTCAAAATCAAGTCTAAATTTTGATCGAGCGGGCTTTTGACACGAGGTGACGTAGATTCAAGCATCACAGTCATACTTTCGTTTTTTACAGGGACATTGAAGAGAAACGGTTTAGACGTGTCTTCGATAGGTAAGGGTAAACGACGAATGTCAAAATCCGCCACAATGAAGCCATAAAATTGCTGTTCATCAATCACCGGCTGCACCGCACTGATACAAGGTGATCCTGTCGTCTGACTGATATAAACTGATGACAACATGAAGTGACGTTTAGGATACAGGCTCACGGAGTAAGGGCGGCGCGATAAATCCTGACCGTAATAATTTTCGTCTATTGAATGGGAAGTGATATTGGCACTGACCTGTTTACCTAGTTTATCAATGGCATATAGCAGATGACAATGGGGAATGGTCGAAAATTGTTCATTCAGCAGATGGTTCAGTTGTTCGGTGTTCGTCCACGCACTGCTACTTTGTTTCGCAATGTTGAGCATCACAGGTTCAAACAATGCGACTAATGTTTTGCGCTGTTCCGTTATTGTCGGTTTAATCCACATGATGACATGTCCGATAGTTAAGAAATTTCGTCCTATGATTTTACTAAATGCTTCATTGCAAACTGCTGACGAGCGTTACTTGCGAAGTTCGGTGACGACGTAACATTCGTTCAGCATTCAAGATCATTGCTAACTTTCAGTGTTTCTTCATAAAATCCGAAGTGATGGCATTATAGACGATACGTTCACATTAATCAACGCGCTTGCGGTCGTTCCATCAAAGCCATTGCCTTAAGGAATTGTGACTCAAAATATGTTTTGTTATCTGGTTTTAAGCAATAAAAC
>DYNO01000157.1 GCA_020721025.1 Thiomargarita sp.
TTCTTACTCACTCCATAATATTTTATCTCTCTCTTCAATTATACTCCTCTCCCCCCTTCTCGCTACCGTCAATAATAGCTTGACTATGTACTAGGATGAGCGCGAAAACTTGTTGTGCCACCGCTGACGTACCATACGAAGGGGCATTCGTGACCACAATTTGACGTTCCCGCGCTGCGGCAATATCCACAACATGATTGTAACCCGTTGCCAGCACTCCAATATATTTTAAATCAGGAAGTTGTGCCAAATGTTCCCGTGTCAAGACTGTTTTATTAGTCAACAGAATATCTGTCTGACGCGCCCGCGCCACAATGCTTTCGGGAGAAGTGCGGTTATAAATCTCGCAATAGCCCAACGCTTGCAACGGTTGCCAGTTTAAATCACCCGGATTTAGGGTGTAGCCATCCAACACGACAATTTTCATGAGTTTTACGGTTCAATCCAAAGTTTTATATTATGATCAGCATTATAGACAATTGTACCATCCGCCAAACGGTAGCCAAACCAAATCCAAAAAGTCCCCGTATCGGTCAACGCCCCATTATAAATATCAACAACTTCAACTCGCGATAGCGTCACTCCTTGTCTGAAAGGAATCAATGATGGTAACATGCCATCCCACCAGTAAGCATGATGTAAGTTATCGAATTTTATGAAATATTCAGCAAAATCAAACGGTGGATATTGTTTATAACCCGCAGTCAGCAAGATATCAACCACCTGTCCAACATGTGCCGCCGCCACTTGAATTGCCCCCTTGATATGAACTAATTCACCGGCTTTCAAGGTTTTTTCCTGAGAAAATTTACTCTCACTGCCCGCCTGCACGCCACCGTAAAAGGTTGATTCCGTGACGGTTCGATTTTCCTGCGGATCAAACGCGCCCCCAAATCCCAAACTGGGCAATGGCGGCAAGGGTTCGCCCACAGTCATTGTGGCACTTTGACTTAAACCGACATTCGGAGCTTTCGCGGTGAGGGTATATTTCCCTTGCGCGCCCATTGCATTCACCACCGTCGCCACTTCGCCCGCATCATCGGTGTTGGCGGTGGTTGGAGTCATGCCGTTGCTCACAATCACGCCAGAGGCATTGGTCAAAGTGAAAGTAATCGGTTGATTTACCACAGGATTATTAAAACTGTCGCTGAGTTTGAAACGAATGGTATCGGATAATTGACCCGCGGGAATCATTTGATTATCCCCCACCGTTACCGCCAATTGCGACGCATTGCCCGTTGTCAACGTTACAGTTGTTTCAGTACGCAATCCACCTTCTGCCGCAGCGATTAATTTATAACTTCCTGATTTTGAAAGTGTATGAACCCGTGTCGCGACTAGACCTTTCTCATCCGTGCTGCTTTGCGTCACAATCAAACCTTGTGGCACCGCAACGCCTTCAGAATTGAATAAAGAAAAACTAACAGTAATATTTTTCAATGGGTTGCCAGAATTATCAATCGCGATAAAAATAATTTCTTCAGAAGTCGCTCCCGCGCTTAACGTTTGATTTCCACCACGTTTCACATTCAAGCCGGGTTGAAAATTGGGTAGATCGACGGTGACACTGTTAGTCGCGGTGATCGCGGTATTATTGGTCAATTTTGCCAAAATGGTATAATTGCCCGAAATATCCGTCGCACGCAATTGGGTACTCGCCACACCGTTGGCATTGGTTATCGCAGTTGCCGTAATTAATCCGCTAGAACTTCCCTGTCCATCGGGTTGAGTCAGGGTAAATTCCACCGTCTGCCCCGCGACAATATTATTAAAATTATCAATGAGTTTAAAACTGATGGCAGCAGAATCGGTATTGGCAGCAATTCGTTGCGGACTTGAAATCACTTCCAAACGCGCCGGCGCACCCACCGTGACAATAAAATTCGCACTGACCAATTGTTGATTATCATTGGCAAGTGTTGCCGTCACAATATAATTGCCTACCGCAGTCGTTACGCTCGGTTTGACAGAGGTGAACACGATTCCGGGCACACAAGGCGTAAAAGTGCAATTATCACTGGTAGTTGTCGATGCCGTCATGGTTGTTAAACTATCGGAGAGCGTCTTGCCAAACGGATCGGTTAAAGTGAAATTGACGGTTGCTTGCGTGTTCGGGTTTCCCGCTAAATCAAGCACTTTAAACGTAATATTTTGCGACGCAGTACCCGCCGGCAAGGTTTGACCACTGCCCGAAATGACATTGATTGATGCGAATGCTGTTGACATCATGCTGCTGAGTAGCCAACTAAGCAGATAAAAATAAATTTTTGGAGAAAAAAACATAATGCAAACCTTTAGTTACTGTTCTGAATTGTTTAAATAAAGTCTCAACCGGTCGAGAAGTGATTCCCAACGGATAAACTTTTGAAGTCGCGTGCTGTTCAAGAATATTGAGTAACAATCTATTGATTTTACTCGAAATTAATCCATGTCCGCCACAACTTTTTTAATTACCTATTATATAACATTGAATCGATCTTGCCGACCACGCCAAATAAAATGATACCAAATCCAAACCACGTCACCATTTTAACGAATGCTGTTACACTATCGACTGACTCGAAATTTTTTGGTAGAGTAGAACAGGTGGAAAATTTCAATAATAACAAGTTGATCAAACTGACCACCCCCAATTCTTTGTAAACTGACAAAAATAATAACTTTCATGCGTAAAGATATTCTTAGCTTTATTAACGGTTATCTCGCGGCACAGGGCTTAACTATCACTGAAAATCAATTAGAATACAAGATGTTAGGCGATGTCTTCGAGAGGCGTGAGGCGGTCGATGAATTTGTCACGCGCACCTTGCGTCATTATCACTTAATTAGTCTCACTTGGTCTGATGTGGAAACTTTCACCGACCTTGTAAACTTGATTGAAACTCATCAAAACGGTTGATTTTTATGACAATTCGGACTCGATTTGCCCCCAGTCCCACCGGCTATTTGCATGTAGGTGGGGTGCGTACTGCTTTATTTTCATGGCTTTACGCTCGCAAGCATCACGGAACTTTTATTTTACGCATTGAAGATACCGACCGCGAACGCTCGACGGATGAGTCGGTGCAAGCAATTTTAGATGGTATGGCATGGTTAAATTTGGCGCATGACGAGGGCCCATTTTATCAAACGCAACGTTTTGACCGCTATCGTGAAGTGATTCAGCAACTTTTGGATGAGGGCAAGGCATATCATTGTTATTGCTCGAAAGAACGCTTGGAAACGCTACGCAATCAACAGATGGCAAACAAGGAAAAACCGCGTTATGATGGGCAGTGTCGCCATTTAACCCATGCACCAGAAGGTATTCAACCGGTGGTGCGGTTCAAAAATCCCGTAGATGGGGAAGTGGTGGTCGCGGACTTGATTAAGGGCAATGTTGTTTTTAAAAACACCGAGTTAGATGATTTGATCATTGCGCGTTCCGATGGCACACCGACTTATAATTTCACCGTTGTCGTGGATGATTGGGACATGCGGATCACCCATGTGATTCGTGGTGACGATCACCTCAATAACACTCCTCGGCAAATGAATATTTTGGCGGCGTTGGGGGCGACCTTGCCACAATATGCCCACGTTCCGATGATTTTGGGCGATGATGGGCAACGCTTGTCAAAACGGCATGGCGCGGTCAGCGTGTTGAATTATCAAGAACAAGGTTTTTTACCCGAAGCAGTATTGAATTATTTGGTGCGTTTGGGTTGGGCGCATGGCGATCAGGAAATTTTCTCGCGGCAGGAAATGATTGATTTATTTGATATTAGCCAAGTCAATGGCAAACCGTCGGCGTTTAACACGGAAAAATTGCTGTGGTTAAATCAACATTACATGAAGACCAATCCGCCGGAACAAGTGGCAGATTTTCTGAAATTTCAACTGGATCGGATGGGCATTGACGCACGCGACATTCCCTTGGCGGAAATTGTTAAAATTCAAGCAGAACGCAGTAAGACGTTGAAAGAAATGGCAGAAAACAGTTTGTATTTTTTCAATGATGCAGTGACATTTGATGAGAAAGCGGTGCAGAAAAATTTAACGCAGGATGCTGCTAACCCATTGATTGAATTAGGAAAACGGTTAGAAAATTTGACCGAATGGACAGCCGCTGCCATTCATGCCGAAATTCACCACGTTGCTGCACAATTCGATTTAAAACTCGGCAAAGTGGCACAACCCTTGCGTGTCGCAGTGACGGGAGGAACAGTGTCGCCGCCGATTGATATCACAGTGTTTCTTATTGGAAAAATGCGAACTGTGGCAAGAATTCAGCGGGCAGTGTCACTGATACCAAAATGATGTGTGAATGTGCTAACAGATTGAAATTTCAAAGTATCACCTAGAAAATTTTGAATCATCTAATTGAACGCCGGAGATTGAGATGAAGTGTGAATTTTGTAAAGTATCTATCATCGTGTTGTCGATTGTGATCATTGGTTTTGTCATCACCTACCAATTTGTCCCGCCGGCACCACCCAAACAATTTCGTCTCGCCACAGGAAGTACCACTGGGGCATATTATGCCTTTGGGACGGAATATCAGAAATATATTGAAAAACAAGGATTTAAGATTGAAGTGCAACCTACGGCGGGGTCGATTGAAGCCCTGACTTTGTTGAAAGCGGGTAAGGTTGATTTGGCATTTGTGCAAGGGGGCACGGCGAAAAATATGCCGACCGAAGGGTTGCATTCGTTGGCGAGTTTGTTTTATGAACCACTGTGGGTTTTTCATCGCAAAACGGTGGTGATTCAATATTTATCTGATTTAAAAGGTAAAAAGCTGGCGGTGGGCGTAGAAGGCAGTGGTACTCGTCCGCTTGCCCTGCAATTGTTACAGGATAATGGCATTGACCAAAATAATACGACTTTTCTCGGATTGAGCAGCGCGGATGCCAAGCAAAAATTGGAGACGGGGGAAATTGATGCTGCATTTTTTGTAGTTTCTCCTAAAGCCAAGATGGTCAATGAGTTACTCAGCAATCCGGCGTTAGAATTGATGAGTTTTAAACGGGCGTTGGCTTACACCAGTCGTTACAGTTTTCTCAGCGCGGTGACGATTGGCGAGGGAGCGATTGATTTGCAACGCAATATTCCCGCGCAAGATAAAGTTCTGCTTGCTGTTACTGCGAGTTTGGTGGCACGGGAACGTATTCACCCGGATATTGTACGTTTGGTGCTGAAGGAAGCGATTCGGGTACACAGTCAACCCGGCATGTTGGAAAAGAAAAATCAGTTTCCTTCGGAAGAATTTCTGGAAATTCCGATACATAAAGAAGCACAACACTATTTGCGACAAGGTTCTTCTTGGTTGGAAAATATTCTACCGTTTTGGTTGGCTTCGATGATCGACCGGCTGAAGGTGATGTTGATTCCATTGATTATGTTGATGTTACCGCTGATAAAAAGCATTTTGCCGATTTATCAATGGCGCATTCGGTCACAAATTTATCGTTGGTATGAGACGTTACGCCAAGTTGATCGTCAACTCGAAAGTTTTGATGTGGAAGTAGTTGATCAGGAAATCAAGCGATTACGGGAACTGCAAAGCGAATTGGCGAAACAAGTGTCGATTCCATTGCCCTACATGTCGGAGTTTTACGGTCTGCGTGAACATATTAGTTTTATACTCAATCGGTTACAGCAACGACGCAATGCATTGGTTTCAGATACAAAATCACCGTAATTTCAAAATGAGATGGGTTGACCACAATCACTCATATTAAATACGATATCCTACGTGATGCTCGACTTTTTCCAATAATTGATTTTAGTTATAATAAAGTTAGGAGTTACGCAGTTCAAAACGTAACTTAGGCTTAATTCAGTTAGTTAGCGTTTTCGGAGTACAAATTTAAATTTGTACTCCATTTATAAAATCAGTGGGTTAGCATCTCAAGTGCGTAACTCCTAAAAGTATTGAAGCTATCTTCGCTACGAAACTATATTCAATAAAAATAATCATTTGTGATAACAAAGTCGAGCATGACATAAGGATAGTTTTGCGCTTCGTGAGTCTGAAAAATTGGATGTTGAAAACCGACCTGTTTCAAACAGTTCAATCCCGCATGATAACCATGATTCCAAGAATCAATACCAGTAGAGTAACAATTATCCAACACCAATAGCTCAATATCAAGTTATCGGATGAAAAATCACCCAGTTTAACTCCGCCTAAAGACATTTCACCCTCTGTCCCTAATTCCTTCACACAATCTTCAACTTTTTGATAATTATGCGGAACCACCCATCCGGCGGATTTACTTGAAACCGCAGCGGGATCATCGGGAGGCATCTGCATCAAGGCAATGGAAACCTGAGTTGCTAATTTATCGGGAACTTTTGGCGTTCTGGCGAAAGACCATTCTGGATATAATTCTGTGCTCAAGAATAGAGGAAAATCATTATATTGGCGCGCATTCAAAATAAAAAAATCCTCCAGTTTAATTTTTCCCTCTTCTGCCATGCGTTCTAAAGTATCCGTGCGCACCGTCCCCGCATCGACCAAGCCATCACGCACGGCATACACCACCGCATCATGTGTTCTCCCAAAACTGATACCAGAAAAAAATTTACTCGGTTCAATCTGATGGTGCTTCAGTTCGCATAATGCCATTTGCCAACCACCAAATGATAATCTATCCACTGCCATGAACGACCTAGATTTCAAGTCTTGATAATTACGAAGTTCTTTACGACTCGAATTACTAAAAATCACACTTCCAAACATGCTGTGGGTTCTGCCTTGGGTGAGTTTATTATTCAGTGTGGCAATCCGACCGAGCCCATAGAGTGTTTCTAACTCTGTGTAAAACTTAGGATTTATCAAAATGAAATCAATGGCGCGCCGTCGCACCGCGAGATGAACTTCGTTGAAAGCCAATGGAGTAATTTCAAAAGTATGAGATGGAACTTTTATTGTCAGGTAATTTGCCAACCCTGTCCACATTTTTACGCCCTCTTCTGTACCAGATTTAGCAAGCACACCGATTTTTAGTGTATTTGTTGTGGGAGAAGTTGCCGGTATCGGTTCGGCAGCAGGAATTTCTGTTTTTGTTGTGGAAGAAGTTGTGGAACTTGCCGCAGGTTTATTTTCTTCAGCAAAAACAAAATATTGCATACTCATCATGAGTAGCACTATTCCACATGATAAGTACATATAGGTTCGTCTCTTCATACTATTTCCTTGTGATTTATCCTTGTAACAACCGTTCATGAATTTGTGTAGAACCGGCTTGACATCTTTAAACAGAGTAGATTAAGTCATTCCTATTTTCACAGGAACAGCCACTTAAAAATGTCGTTAAGCGTTTGTAGAAAACCAAACGTTATTCACGTTGTCAACATCACTGCTTGATAATTCAAGTCTTAAATGACTCTTACATGCAGACCCGAAACCTGCCTTTTTAGTTATGTCTCGCTGATTTTGGTCGCGACGATAACTACTTAACAACGATAGTTATTCAGTTCCTATTTTCATAGGAATATAAATTGATCGCAGCATTTAAATCCCGGTCAATGACTAACCCACAGTCACAACTGAAAATTCTGTCTGCTAACGTCAAATTGTCTTTCTTTGCTCCACATTTGGAACAAATAATTGGAAAGTTGGTGAGCAATCGCAGCACGTTGTTTTGCAATCCGAAAGTGG
>DYNO01000158.1 GCA_020721025.1 Thiomargarita sp.
ATTTCTTGTCTGAATTAGAATTTCCAGAATTTTAGAATTTGCAGAATAACATTAAAGATTATTAGATATTTTAGTTTCAACAATCATTTTGGTTGTTATTCTGGAAATTCTAAAATTCTGTCACTTCTGATTCAGACAATGTGAATTACAGTGAGCCATTCTTGTCAGTCGATGTCAGCAGAAAAGTAACAGTATGCTAAAATGAATAAATTTCACACCATGCAACTGCTATGTCCACTGAATTTTCTCATCAAAATAACATCATCGGGTTTTTCGCACAACACAAAGTCGCCGCCAACCTATTGATGATTATCATTTTTGTCTCAGGATTTTGGGCGTTGTCGCGATTGAATACCCAATTTTTTCCAAATTTTGCCCTCGATATTATCACAGTAAGAATCGTATGGAGTGGGGCAAGTGCCGAAGATGTGGAAACCGCGATTACCCGTCCCGTTGAACAACAATTGCGTACCATTGATTTAGTTCATAAAATCACTTCGACCTCGGCGCGCGGGGTATCCAGCATTTCCATTGAATATAAAGAACATACCGACATAGGGCACGCGCTTGACCAAGTGCAAGAACAAATCTCCCTGTTGCGTAATTTGCCCAAAGACTCTGAAAAACCTGAAATTAGTCGCGTGGTTCGCTACGATTCAGTGGCGCGTCTGCTCATCACTGGCATGTCCACCCCCAGCGAATTGCGACATCTTGCTCGGCGTTTTGAGCGGGAATTATTGGAACGAGGCATTGGCAAAATTGCAATTGTGGGGCTGCCCGATGAGGAAATTGCCATCCAAATCCCCTCTGAACAATTAGAACAATTAGGGTTGAGCTTACCCCAAGTAGCAAAACAAGTCACTGAATTTAGTAAAGATACCCCCGCAGGTTCGGTTGGTCGGGACGATATCGCCCGGCAATTACGCAGTGTCGAACAACGGCGTTCTGAGTTGGAATTTCAAAATATCCCAATTCAAGTCAATGCAACTGGTAAATTATTGAAACTTGACGATATTGCAGAAATCACCCGCCGCCCCAAAGATGAATCCGTCAGCATCACTTATCAAGGCAAACCTGCGATAGAGTTTAATTTACAACGAGTTGAAACAGCGGACGCGTTGGCTTCAGCGAAAATTTTCCATCAATGGTTAGACGAAACCCGCCTGCACTTGCCAAAACACATCGAATTGATTGCTTATGATGAAACATGGGAATTAATCAACGAGCGGATTAACCTATTGATCAATAACGGAGCCGCTGGGTTGTTTCTGGTGTTAATCACGTTGTTTTTGTTCATGAATGCCAGAGTCGCTTTTTGGGTCGCGTGGGGGATTCCAACTTCATTTATGGGAATGTTTGTCATTTTGTACCTGACCGGGGGTAGCATCAACATGATCAGCCTGTTTGCGATGATTATGGCTTCGGGGATGATTGTCGATGATGCCATTGTGGTGGGTGAGGATGCATTCACTCATTATCAAACGGGTGAAGACCCGCTGTCAGCCGCGGAGGGGGGCGGAAATCGCATGTTCGCGCCCGTCATTGGCTCATTTCTCACCACCGTTGCAACATTTTTGCCCCTCATGGTCATCAGTGGCGTGATGGGTAACATCTTGATTGATATACCTTTAGTGATGATCTTTACCCTGCTCATTTCGCAAATTGAATGTTTTTTCATTCTGCCAGCGCATTTACGCCACACTTTTCACATCATACACCATGAAAAGCCCCATCCAGCACGACTGTTTTTAGAAAATTCTTTTAATACTTTCCGTGACGTATGGTTTCGTCCCATTGTCACCACAACGCTCACTTATCGCTGGAGTGCAGTGGCTACCCTGATCGGTATTTTTATTTTAACCATCGGTTTATTCGCAGGCGGACGGATGAATTTCACTTTTTTTCCTTCCCCCGAAGGCACAATTGTGATGGCAAATGCCAAATTTATCGCCGGGACTCCACCGGAGCGCGTTGCTGAGTTTTTGCAACAAGTCGAGCGACAAATGTATGAAACACAAAAAGAATTAGGCACAAATGTGATCAAAGCGGCAGTTGTTCGGCATGGTGCCTCCATTGGGGCAGAATCCGGCGGAGCGCAAGTCGGTGATCAATTTGGTTCAATGTTAGTCGAATTAATTTCACCGGACAAACGGAAAATTCGCAACACTGAAGTCATTCAACGTTGGCGCGCCAAAATTCAACCCGTTGCCGGACTTGAAAATTTTATTATTTCAGAACGCCATGCGGGACCACCGGGACGCGACATTGAAATTCGGTTATACGGCGATGATTTAAAAAATGCCAAGGCAGCGGCATTAGAAATTACTGCAAAATTAGAAAGTTATCCCGGTGTCAGTGCCATTGAAGACGACATGCCATTTGGACAAGAAGAATGGTTATATTCCCTCACGCCACAAGCCGAAGCGATGGGTTTAACGGTGGAATCGGTGGGGCAACAATTACGGGCGGCATACGATGGGCTATTAGTGCAGATTTTTCAAGATGGTGACGATGAAGTCGAAGTGCGCGTGGTCTTGCCAGATGAGGAGCGTCATCAATTGGCACGGCTCGAACATTTTACTTTTCAATTACCTAATGGCGACAGTTTACCGTTGTCAAGTGCCTTGAGTGTCAAAACGCAACGCGGATTTCAAGCCCTGCGTCATGCTCAATGGCGATTGGCGGTGCAAGTGGGGGCAGATGTTGCCGCGACTCAGAACAATGCAAACAATATCTTACAAGATTTACAAAAAGAGACCCTGCCCAGAATTGCACAACGTTATGGCGTAACTTTTTCATTTGAAGGACGTTCCGCAGATCAACGGGAAACTTTGCGTGACATGCAGCAAGGATTGCTGGTCGGATTGCTCTTAATTTTCATCGTGTTGGCTTGGGAATTTGGTTCCTACGTGTGGCCCATCATTGTGATGATTGCCATTCCTTTTGGTCTGATGGGCGCGATTTTCGGACATTGGCTATTGGGATTGGATGTCACTTTATTGTCGCTCTTCGGTTTTTTTGGCTTATCGGGCATCGTGGTCAACGATTCCATTGTATTGGTCAGTTTTTATCGAGAAGCGCGTGAACAGGGCGTTCCGGTGCGTATTGCATTGACGGAAGCCGCATGTCAACGATTGCGAGCGGTGCTGATGACTTCATTAACCACGATTTTCGGCTTGTTACCGATGATTTTTGAAAAGTCCTTGCAAGCACAATTTTTAATTCCAATGGCAGTGTCGATTTCATTTGGTTTGATGTTTTCTACTCTCTTGGTTTTATTGGCAATTCCAGCATTATTGTCGATTTATGAAGGCATTGATAACCCGGCGACCGATAATACCGGAAAAGTGACCATTTAAGCATTGCTGAACATCAACGTTATTGAGGAGGTTATATGGCAACCGTATTAGTTCCTTTGGCGCAGGGCTGTGAAGAATTGGAAGCTGTCACAGTGATTGACATTTTACGGCGGGCGAAAATTACAGTGGTAACAGTAGGATTAGACGATCAACCCGTGATTGCCAGTCGCGAGGTGAAATTGATTCCAGACACCACGTTAGATGCTGTTCTGAATGATGATTTTGACATGATTGTCTTGCCCGGAGGTTTGCCCGGTGCAGACAATTTGAATGCCGATCCGCGAATTCATTCGTTGTTGAAAAAAATGAATGCAGACGGGAAATTCATCGCTGCGATTTGTGCCGCGCCTAAAATATTGGCGGATGCAGGGTTGTTGAAACACAAGCGAATTACTTATTATCCCGGTGCGTTGAATGCGATTCATCTGGCGTTGACCACACCATGTTTAGGACAAACAGTGGTGCGAGATGGCACAATTATTACCTCGCGTGGACCGGGAACGGCGATGGATTTTGCGCTGAAATTGGTGGAAGTGTTGCTCGGCGAAGAAACTCGTCGTTGTGTTGAGCCGGGACTGGTACGCACGGTTGAAGCAAGTTTATATTCTTAACTATTTGAATATTTTCAAAATAACAATCTCTATTTAGGATGACTCTCATGGCTGACAATTATGAATCTTGGGGACGTTTTCCCAAAGTTTCACAACGCATCATCCCGCTCAGTTGGCGACATGAACCGCTACCCCTGCCCGATGATGCAGCAATTCCTATTTTAGTTCAAGGGGTTGGGCGGAGCTATGGCGATGTCTGTCTCAACGACGGCGGAGTGATTTTCAGCGCGCGCGGACTCAATCGTTACATCCATTTTGATGCAGAAACCGGAAGATTATGTTGCGAAGCCGGAGTCACTTTGGCTGATATTTTAACCCTTTGCGTGCCACAAGGTTGGTTTTTAAGCACCACACCCGGCACCAAATTCGTCACCATCGGCGGGGCAATTGCCAATGATGTGCATGGAAAAAACCATCACCGAGCCGGAACATTTGGCAACCACGTGGTGCAATTTGAATTATTACGCTCCAATGGCGAACGGTTATTGTGCAGCTCCGACAGCAACCCGCAATTGTTCGCAGCCACCCTTGGCGGTTTGGGATTAACCGGACTGATTACATGGGCAGAAATCCAACTTAAACCCATCGCCCATCGTGCAATTCAAGCGGAAACCATCCAATTTTATGATTTAGAAGAATTTTTTACACTTTCTGTAGAGTCCGACGCACCGTATGAATACACAATGGCATGGGTTGATTGCAATTCACAAGGTCGTTCCTTTGGACGTGGCATTTTTTTTCGTGGCAACCATATCGCGGCGGAAGATGCCCCAAAAACATGGAAAGTTTCCAAACGGACGTTGACCATGCCGATGGATTTACCCGGATTTGCGCTCAATCGTCACAGCGTCGCGGCGTTTAATTTTCTTTTTTATCATCAACAATCGCAGAAATCGGTCACAAAATTAGTTGATTACAATCCATTTTTCTATCCCCTTGATGCCGTATTGCGCTGGAATCGGCTATATGGTAAACAAGGTTTTCTGCAATATCAATGTGTTGTGCCTTACACTGATCATCGAATCATCGCCGCGATTATTCAAAAAATTGTCGATTCGGGCATGGGTTCCTTCCTCGCGGTGCTCAAAACCTTTGGTCAAGTGGCTTCGCCGGGCATGTTATCTTTTCCAAAAGCGGGGGTGACATTGGCATTAGATTTTCCGATCAAGGGCGCGCAAACATTTGAATTATTAGAATATTTAGATGACATGGTAGTTGAAGCGAATGGGCGAGTTTATCCTTGTAAAGATGCGCGCATGTCTCCAAAAAATTTCAAACACTACTATCCACAATGGGAAACGTTTGCCCAGCAGGTCGATCCCAGTTTTTCTTCAAGTTTTTGGCGACGCGTCACGCGTTAGGAGAATTTATGTATAAGTTATTGATTATCGGAGCAACTTCTGCCATTGCTCAAGCCACTGCGAAAGTTTTTGCCGAACGTCACCCAAAAGATTTGGCATTATTTTTAGTCGCTCGTGATGGGCAGAAATTGGAAGCGATGGCAGCGGATTTGAAAGTGCGCGGGGCGATAACGGTGGATTTTGCTGTGTTGGATTTAAATGATTTTGAGCAACATCAATCCGTTATCCAGCAAGCGGTGCAGAAATTGGGCGGATTGGACACGGTGTTGATCGCACATGGCACGTTGGATGATCAACAAGCCTGCGAACAGGATTATCAACACGCTGAACAATGTTTACGCACTAATTTTCTCAGTGTGGTGTCGTTGCTCACGCCGATAGCGAATGAGATGGAGAAACAGCACTACGGTTGTATTGCGGTGATTAGCTCGGTGGCGGGCGACCGGGGGCGACAAAGTAATTATATTTACGGTGCGGCAAAGGGGGCGTTGAATACTTTTTTGCAAGGATTGCGTAATCGGTTGCATCGTAGCCATGTGCATGTTTTGACAGTG
Source organism: Thiomargarita sp. (assembly GCA_020721025.1). GTDB lineage: Bacteria > Pseudomonadota > Gammaproteobacteria > Beggiatoales > Beggiatoaceae > DYNO01. Next base: position 5,886 of record DYNO01000158.1, read on the forward strand.
AAACCCGGTTTTGTCGATACGCCAATGACCGCGCATTTGAAAAAAGGGGCATTGTGGGCGCAACCCGAATCCGTTGCAGTGGGAATTTATCAAGCAATTCAAAAGCGTAAGAATGAGGTGTATCTACCTTGGTTTTGGTATGGCATCATGACGGTAGTGAAAAATATTCCCGAACCGATTTTTAAACGATTGAAAATGTAGCTTAAAAGCGACTGAATTTCATCATGAGGTGTAACCCCCTTTGCAAAGTGGGCAAGGGGGATTTCGTATGAAACAACTTGAGCTTTCAGCAGAAGCGTTTTCACTGAACGAGTGAAGTTTGAATGTTTTCATGCGTTTGAGAAATCCCCCTAACCCCCTTTGCAAAGGGGGAACTTCTTGTTATTACCGTTCAAATACCGCCATTGCTTCGACATGCGCGGTGTGTGGAAACATGTCCATCACTCCAACTTGAGTTAGGTGAAAATCTTTTTTGATTAATTCAGCCGCATCACGCGCCAAGGTGGCGGGATTACAAGAAACAAACCAGTTCTATATCCGTTCTTTCACGACTTCCCAAGATTCAAACTTGCTGTAATCCGCTACAAAGTGCTTTGGACATCCAGCAATTCTCAGTATAAAAACCTAAATTCGTTATAAATCAATGAATTGATAACTATATCCACAATTTTCTAAAATTCACAACTGTTTGAATCTTTTAGATATTATTTTCATACGGAGAATTGCTGTTGGACATCGCTTAATTCCTCATTATGCAGTAAAATTTAATCTTGCAAAAGAACCTCAAGTTGATTATACTCTCTCAAATAAAATATTTAGGGGCGTAAGATGTTAAGATACAACTACTGTTTGCTCATTTATTCACTTCTTTTCTCACAGTCACTTTTTGCCAATCAGCAAGGAATGACGTGTTTGTTAAATGCTTACCCTGATTTTTTATCGCAATCTACTGATACAAATAGTAATACGTTGATATGGAAGGATGGCACGAAAATGCTGTACGACCATAAGGTTGAAGCAACCAATTTTGAGGATTTATTAAACAAAGCTGATTTAAAAACACAAATGTCTATTCCGTACCCTCTTGGTATTTTGGTTGAAGCACCCGCATTAAATCAGGATCCCGGTCGATTGAGATACGAACCATTTTTTGAAAAAATGTATGGTAACAGTGCGAATGCAGTTACAAAGCAACTGACGAAAGTTTTTTGGGCACCCAGCAATAGTTATGTGACTTTTTCGCGTACTAGTGGCGCAAGTAACTCATTGGCTACAGTGGGAAAAGAAATTATGCAACAGCCTAATTTAGTAAGTTATGTCAATAAATCGTTAGGCACTTTTAATTGGCGTACCATTCAAGGTACTTCGCGTAAAAGTAATCACAGTTTTGGCATTGCTATTGATTTTCAATTACCTAAGAAATTGTACAAATATTGGTCATGGCACTGTAAACCGAATCAATCCTGCCAATATCCCAAATCAGTTTTAACAGATACTATTCTGCAAAGAGTAGTGTCTATTTTTGAGAAGCATGGGTTTATTTGGGGTGGTAAGTGGTATCATTATGACACGATGCACTTTGAATACCGTCCAGAGTTAGTGAATTGTTCAACAAGTCATTAGGGAGGTTCTATGCGCTATGCGCTTATTTTATCAGTATGTTTAATTGGTCTTAGCAGTTTTTCGGTGTATGCAGAACCATTATGTACTTATCACGCTAG
>DYNO01000159.1 GCA_020721025.1 Thiomargarita sp.
AAGATTTTAACGAGCTTAATGAATTATATTATCCCAACTGTCTGATTTACGTCCTCATGACGAAATTTGACGCTTAACCTGAGTTCAACCGAAATTATGAGTTGGTTTGAAAAATTACTCCCTTCCCGCATTCGCACCGATGGCAAAAAAAGCAAGCATACCGTTCCCGAAGGTTTATGGAGCAAATGCCCTTTATGCCAAGCAGTGCTATATCGGGCTGAATTAGAACGACATCTCAATGTTTGCCCCAAATGCGGACATCATCTGCGGATTGGTGCGCGACAACGCTTAGAAAGTTTTTTAGACCCCCTGCCGCGTGAAGAAATTGGGACAGAATTGGTGCCCGCCGACCGTTTAAAATTTCGTGACAGCAAAAAATACAAAGATCGTCTGTTGCAAGCGCAAAAAGAAACCGGCGAAAAAGACGCACTGATTGTCATCAAGGGGCAAGTTTATAATATTCCCGTGATTGCCTCAGCGTTTGAATTCAAATTTATGGGCGGATCGATGGGTAGCGTGGTTGGCGAACGGTTTGTGCGTGGCGTACATTTGGCGATAGAGCAAAAAATTCCCCTCGTATGTTTTGCTGCCAGTGGGGGGGCGCGGATGCAAGAAGCCTTGTTTTCATTGATGCAGATGGCGAAAACCAGCGCGGCAATTCAACGCTTACATCAACACAGTATCCCATTTATTTCGGTGCTGACCGATCCGACGATGGGCGGTGTTTCCGCGAGTTTGGCAATGTTGGGCGACATTAATATTGCCGAGCCTGAGGCATTGATTGGTTTTGCTGGTCCACGGGTGATTGAACAAACCGTGCGCGAGACATTACCAGAGGGTTTTCAACGCAGCGAATTTTTATTGCAACACGGTGTGATTGACATGATTGTCGACCGGCGACAAATGAGTGAAACAATTGCGAATTTATTGAGTATCTTAACGCATCGTCCCCCACCGCAGCAACCCATTATGTTATTGGAAAAATCGGCAGAAACCACAGATACCCCATAAACGACATTCACCTCAATTCGCTCAACAAATGGGCGAAGCGTGGTGAAATAACGCGCACCAGTTTGAACATTGAAAGCGAAGAATATCGATCGCAATGCCCGTGACAACAGGTAATTTGTTTGGGATGATAAACGAGAAAGTTTTGGATTAAAACGAGATACAACCGAACTGCTGAAGATTGGTAGCGGGGACAGGATTTGAACCTATGACCTTCGGGTTATGAGCCCGACGAGCTGCCAGACTGCTCCACCCCGCACCGACTTGAGAACTGAATCACTGAAGAAGACACATTATAGCCACTTGAGATCGAAATTGCAACAGTTATTTTTAAGCAGTGATGACAATGGCGGTAAGTATCTATAAAACAATGCAATCTATTTCCTGTCAGCTCACCTACGTTCAATCTAAACTCGTTACCAAGTTCAGAGGCTATAAAAGAACCTCATTTTTTGGATTTTTGGTTATGTAAAATCAACAACTTACAAGTCAAAAATTGTTAATTTTGGGAGTTCTTTTGCAGACTCGGAACCTGGTAACGAGAAAAAGTAAAATTTCTTGTCTGAACCGTAATTCCCATAATTTTCTTAATTAACCTAAATTATGAAAATTAAGCTCATTAGGAAAATTAAGGTTCAGACACGCTTTCATTCTGAAAATTCTAAAATTCCGTAAATTCTGATTCAGACAGAAAATTCACGTTCAGACAACAATTTCCTCCCCGCTTGATCTAAATCAAGGCAACCCACTGCCTACCGTCGTATTCTAACCCTCAGTAAAAAAACTCCATTAGCATCGTAGAACACTCAACTTTTGCGATGCCGTGGAATGTCCATAATCCTTGAGGAGAAGATGGCATGAGTCAACCTGAAAAACCTGATACCCCGCAAAATCCCTCCCGCCGCGACTTCATGACCCAAGTCAGCGTGCTCGGAGCCGGTTCTGCCCTCCTTTCGCAACACGCCGCTGCATCAACCTTGGTGGACGCGGTGAAAGTCGAAAATCCACTCGTTCGCTACCCCAATCGGGCGTGGGAACAGAAATATCGTGATTTGTATCAACATGATTCTTCATTTGTTTTTCTTTGCGCGCCCAACGATACCCACAACTGTTTGCTGCGTGCCTACGTCAAAGAGGGTGTGGTTACTCGCATCGCGCCGACCTACGGCTATCATCAAGCACAAGATTTAGAAGGCAATACTTCGACACAACGCTGGGATCCGCGCGGCTGTCAAAAAGGGTTAGCACTGGCACGGCGGTTTTATGGAGATCGGCGGGTCAAGAAAAATATGGTACGCAAAGGTTTTCTCGATTGGATTAATGCGGGAATGCCTCGTGATGAAAAAACTGGCGTAATTGATCCCAAATATCTGCAACGCGGACAGGATGAATGGGTCGAAGCGACGCTGGAACAAGCCTGTGAATATTCTGCCAAGGCAATGAAAAATATCGCAGAAACCTATTCTGGGGACGCGGGCAAACAACGGCTGTTAGCGCAAGGTTACGATCCGCTCATGGTTGAAGCCACTGAAGGCGCGGGCGTACAAACAATGAAGTTTCGTGGTGGAATGCCGGCGTTGGGCGTGAGTCGCGTCTTCGGACAATACCGTGAAGCCAATGCGATGGCGTTGTTAGATCAAAAAGTTCGCGGCGTGCCGGATGACAAGGCGATGGGGGCGCGGGGCTGGGATAACTATACTTGGCACACGGACTTACCGCCGGGTCATACGATGGTGATCGGGCAACAGACCAACGATTTTGACCTTTGCAACACGGAATACAGCAATTTAGTGCTGGTTTGGGGCATGAACTGGATCACCACCAAAATGCCAGATTCGCACTGGTTGACTGAAGCCCGCATGAAAGGCTCGAAAGTGATTGTGATTACGGTGGAATACAGTTCGACTGCCAGTAAAGCCGATGAGGTTTTTATTGTGCGCCCCGGGACGACTCCCGCGTTGGCATTGGGCATTGCGCAGGTGATGATCAGCGAAAAACTGTTTGATGAACAATATGTTAAACGCTTCACCGATCTGCCCTTGTTGGTACGTTTGGACAATGGCAAATTATTGCGTGCTGCGGAAGTATTCGCCGATTATCAAAATTTCGCCCTCAACAACCACATCAATATTTTGAAAGTGGGTGACAAAGGTGTCCCGCCCTATCAACAAAGTGGTGTGGTCATCGACGAGAAACAACGGCAAGATTGGGGCGACTTCGTATTTTGGGATGCTGAGAAAAAACAACCGGTTGCAATGAATCGCGATCAAATTGGCAAACGCTTCGATGGTAATCCCCAACTCACCGGTGAATTTACCGTCAAACTTACTAACGGTGAAACTGTCAAATGTCGCACGGTATTTGATGCCACTAAGGAAGTGTTGGACAGCAGTTATACCCCCGCCGATGTAGAAAAATTGACGTGGGCAAAAGCTGAGGCAATTCAAAGTTTAGCCCGTCAGATCGCCGCGAATAAAGAAAAAACATTGTTCACGATGGGCATGGGGCCCAATCAATTTTTTAACAACGATTTGAAAGATCGGGCAATTTTCCTCATCGCTGCATTGACTCGCAATATTGGGCAATTGGGCGGCAACGTTGGAAGTTATGCGGGAAATTATCGCACCAGCTTTTTCAATGGAATTCCTCAATACATTGCTGAAGACCCGTTTGATATCGAACTCGATCCCACGAAACCTGCACGGGTAAAAATGCGTTGGAAGGGAGAATCGGTGCATTATTTCAATCACGGTGACCGTATTTTGCACATGGGTAAGGAAGTGTTGACCGGCAAAACGCACATGCCTACGCCGACCAAATCCATTCACGTCTGCAATTCTAACTCGCTGATTGGTAATGTAAAAGGTCACTACGATCTGATCATGAACACCTTGCCGAAGGTCGAATTTTATGCGATCAACGAGTGGTGGTGGACGAGCAGTTGCGAATATGCCGACATCGTGTTTGCCGTTGATAGTTGGGCAGAATTTAAATATCCCGACATGACCATCAGTGTCACCAATCCGTTTTTATACACCTATCCAATCACGCCATTACCGCGCATTCACGATTCACACGGTGATGTCGAAATTGCTGCCGGAATTTGTAAAGCGTTGGGTAAATTGACGGAAGATCAACGTTTTGCAGATTATTGGAAATTTGTTGAAGATGGCAAGGTGCGCCCTTACATTCAACGGGTTTTGAATCATTCCAATGCCACGCGTGGTTATAAAATTGAAGATTTGGAAAAGAAAGCCGAGCAGGGCATTCCGACCATTTTGCAATCACGCACCTATCCGAAAGTGGGCAGTTGGGAACAAAATCATGAAGATACAACGTGGTACACCAAGACCGGGCGGTTGGAATTCTACCGTGAAGAGCCGGAGTTTCAAGACAGCGGCGAAAATCTCATTGTGCATCGTGAGCCGATTGATTCCACATTTTACGAACCGAATGTCATTATCGCCAAACCTCATGCGTTGATTCGTCCGAGAACACCGGAAAGTTATGGGGTCGCAAGCAGTGATTTGAGTGGTGATATTCGACAAGCGCGGCATGTGATTAAGTCCGTTGATGAAGTGATGAAAACGCAACATCCATTGAATGCCAGCGGTTACAACCTCATTTTCCACACGCCAAAATATCGGCATGGCGCGCACACCACCGCAGTTGATACGGACATCGTGGCAATTTGGTTTGGTCCCTTTGGGGATATGTTGCGCCGCGACAAACGAACACCTTTCATTACTGAGGCTTACGTCGATATCAACCCAGAAGATGCGAAGGCTTTGGGGATTGAAGATGGCGACTATGTGTATGTGGATTCTGACCCGCATGATCGTCCGTTCCGCAAGTGGGAAAATCGTCCAGAAGGCTATGAAGTTGCTCGTTTATTAGTCCGCGCCCGCTACTATCCCGGTACGCCAAAAGGCGTGACTCGGATGTGGCATAACATGAACGGCGCGAGTTTTGGGTCGGTGAAAGGGCAAAAAGTCAATGCCAATGGGCTGGCAAAATCCCCAACGACCAAATATCAATCCATTTTCCGCAACGGTAGCCATCAAAGTTGTACGCGGGGCTGGCTGAAACCGACGCAGATGGGCGATAATTTGTATGTAAAACATGTATTTGGGCAACGAATGGTGCAGGGTTTTATGGCGGACGTGTATTGTCCGGCGGGTGCGCCACGGGAATCTATCGTGAAAATTACGAAGGCAGAAAATGGCGGTATTCAAGGACAAGGTTTATGGGGCCCCGCGGCGTTAGGGTTGCGTCCGACGTATGAGCGCGACGGCTTGAAACAATTCATTGCGGGCAAATTCATCCAGATCAGCGCATAACAGGAGGCTACCATGCCAAAACGTCAAAATTGGCACATCGGGCGTGAAATGACGTACCCTTACGACGCACCGTTGCCACAAAAACAAGTTGCTTACATTTTCGATACCAACAAGTGCATTGAGTGCCAAACATGCACCATTGCTTGCAAAAATGGCTGGACGAGCGGAAAAGGACAAGAAATCATCTTTTGGAACAACGTTGAAACCAAGCCCTATGGCAGTTATCCGATGGCTTGGGATTTGAAATTGCTGGAAAAATGCAAGCCGGCACAATGGCAAGGTGGCAAATTAAAGAGCGAAACCATTTTTGAAGATCACGGTTTACTCGACCCACCGACCGGACATTTACCGCTTGCCAGTGATTATACCTCGGTGAATTTAGGGGAAGATGACATTTCCGGCAACGTGGGGCGCGGCGAACATTTTGACGGGGTGCATCCGATGTGGATGTTTTACTTGGCAAGAATTTGTAATCACTGCACGCATCCCGCCTGTGTTGCTGCCTGCCCTCGTCAAGCGGTCTATAAACGGGAAGAAGACGGGATTGTGTTGATCGATCAAGAACGTTGTCGCGGTTATCAAGAATGTGTCGAAGCCTGCCCGTATAAAAAGATCTTTTTCAATCTGATAAGTCGAGTTAGCGAAAAATGTATCGGTTGTTTTCCCCGCGTTGAAAAAGGTGAAGTCGCACTGTGCGTTGAAGGGTGTATTGGTAAAATTCGGATGCAAGGCTTCCTAACCACGCAAAGCAAGCCTCGTGAAGATAATCCGCTCGATTATATTATTAAAATCCGTCAGTTAGCGTTACCACTTTATCCACAATTTGGGACTGAGCCGAATGTTTATTATATTCCCCCGATTCATGTTCCTGATGGCTTCTTAGAGCAGATTTTTGGTCCAAACGTCGAAAAAGCCAAGGCAATGTATCGAAATCTCAAGGAAGACAAGCAGTTACTCGGTGCATTATTACTATTTGGTGCATCGCAACGGATGATTGACAAGTTCAAAGTGCAGGGCGACGAAGTGATTGGTTGGGATGTCGATGGTAAGGAAGTGGCGCGTGTCCCCTTTGTTGAACCCACTGTGGTGCGGGATGCGTATGACAAGAAATTTGATGCGTATCGTCATAACACCACCTAGGGAGGATGCAAAATGAAGTTTTATCAAACAGTTGCAGCGACGCTGTTGGTTTATTTCAATGTGGCTCAGGCAGATATTGCAGTGCAGAAAGTCACTACATTGGCGACCGATCCGTTGGCAGAAAGTTGGCAGGCAATTCCCGCACAGGACGTTCAATTGATGGCGCAACAAGTAACCATGCCTAGTTTAGCGAAAGCCAGTGTGCCAAAGTTGGCGGTGCAAGGCATGACAGACGGGAAAATGGTTGCATTTCGAGTAAGTTGGCAGGATGCGACGGCGGATTACAATGTGGAAACTGGGCGTTTTTCTGATGCGGTGGCGATTGAATTGCCCTTGGGTAAAAATCCGTCACCGATGATGGGACATAAGGGCGGTAAAGTGCAAATTTTGTACTGGAAAGGCTTGTGGCAGAAGGATCAGGACGCAGGTTTTCAGGATGTGCAAGATTTGTATCCGAACTATTGGGTAGATTTGTACTGGTTTGCAGAGGGACAACCGCCGTATCGTGTGCCAGATTCATTCAAAAATACTGTGTCACATCAATGGTTTGTCGCAAAACAAGCAGGCAATCCAATGTCGGTATGGAGTCGTACCGCGCCGGTGCAAGAAACGGTAGCGGAAAGCTGGGGCAGTTTGACCCATCAACCGGAAACTGTGACGCAGGGAAAAGGCGTGTGGAAAGATGGAAAATGGCATGTGGTGTTTTTGCGTCCGCTGAAAACTGACGATCAAAATGATTTCCAATTCACTGAAGCGAAAGGACAAATGGCGTTTGCGGTCTGGGAAGGCAGCGATGGCAATGTCGGCGGTCGGAAACATTGGTCGAATTGGACAGCGTATCAATTGCCCTAGTTTTTAAAATTGGAGTCGTAATTTGGGAAAGTTGCATTTCTGAATTGCTTGGTTTTAATAGTCGAAGCACTGTAAAAAGCTCATGCAAACCTGTCAGGTTTGTTGGAAACTTGACAGATTTAAATATTCTTTAATTACGGTGCGTTGGCTATATCGTAGAAACACTGTAAAAAGAGGTTAAAAATTCCTAGTACATTGAATCGTTGAAAGATTGGATAATAAAGGGAGTATAAT
>DYNO01000160.1:0-3743 GCA_020721025.1 Thiomargarita sp.
TCCGGTATAAACCTGTTTGGTTTGGTTTTAAAGATGTCAAACCGGTTCTATATTAACATTTGGAAAAGCGATGTAACAAATTAGGTTTAAAATTTCCTCATTCCAATCGCTTTCATGCTTACAACGACGAAAAATAAAAAATAGATAATTTCAATCAATTGCACGAAAGTGATACAAGCTATCCACAATCGTGCAAATAAAATTTCAATAATTACAACCAATTGCCAATTAACAAAAATGGTGCCCAGAAAATTGGGTGATTAAATGTCTTTTGGTCAAGCAACTTTTTCTGAGCATTTTGCAGGGCTTGTGCCTTACTCAGTTGAGTTGAACGCAATTGATTGTAAAATTCGCTGATTAATTCCGCAGTTGCCGTATCATTCACAAACCATAAAGAAGCCAACGCACTGCGCGCCCCCGCCTTAATCGCCACCCCCGCCAATCCCAAGGCTGCCCGTTCATCTCCCACTGCGGTTTGGCAAGCACTCAGCGTCAATAATTCCACCGTATTTTCACGAAACTGATTGAATGATAACAATCTTTCCAACCGATCCATCGTCAACTTGTCATCATAAGTGAGCAAGAAAGTGTTTTTCGGATCGTGATCAAATTGTCCATGCGATGCAATGTGCACCACAACATAAAGTGCTGTTTGTAAAGCTTTATCAATCCGCTCCACCGAAAATTGTTCATTGAGCAAGATCACACTTTGACTGAATAATTGACTGATGCCTTGAATTTCTTGAGGAACGTTCGGCAATGCAGAAAATCCTTGCACACTCTGCGATAAGCCATTGAGTAACACACTGATTTTTTGACGCGGCAACGGGCGCGTATTGGTCAGCTCGATACTCGGAGTCACTGCAACGGCAAAATCTTCAATCAGATAGTGTTGTCCATCATGCAACGCCGCCATCGGAATCATCCGCAAGGGCCCGTCGGGGACAAATACAATCGTTTTAATATTAGATTTATTCAACTCCGCACGAATCGGCTCAATCAACCAATGATACAACGCACTGGATTGCTTCAGATATTTACGATGCGTTTTAACTTGCAGATTTTTTTGGAATTCTAACACCGTATCATTCACATCATCCCATTTGATTGGGGAAGAAGCCTGATAAACTCCCTTGTTTGTCGTCAACAATAACTCCACTCTATCTGCAAGTAGAATAGGATATAAGACCGCAGTACCTTCCTCCAATTTTTCGGAACGATTGATTTCAGCCAATTTACTGTCTTTTGCCGTCACGCATTCATCTTGGAAATAATCTTGTAACTCAACCACTTTTAATTTTTCAACCGTTTGAATGGCTTGCTGTAAAAAATCGGCTTTTTGTATCGCATTCTGACTTTGTTTCGCCCGGCGCAACAGAACATCGGCTAATCCAAAATAAACGGGACGAATCCGCTCATAAAACACCTCCGCCGCATTGCGCTGTCCCACCGTTAAGCCGGAGCGAATCGGCTGCAAATATTCCAAAGCCTGCCGATAAGCAATTTCTGCCGGAGCTAATTCATTCTGCGCCAATAAGATACGTCCGCGTTGCCACTCCCAACGATACAACAAATCAAACTCGCCTTGGGAGCCAAAAATTGCTTCTCTGGTTAATTGCAAGGCTTCAGGATAACGCCCCGATTGTTCATAAACTTGTCCCAAATAACCAGTCGCATACGCACGTAAGCGTTTATTTTTTTGCTGATCAGCAAGTTGCGTCGCATGATTCAAGGCTTGATAGGCAGTTTCTAAATGACGCGGTTCATTAAAACGTTTGGCAATTTGTAAGGCTAATTGCCCCAATCCCAATAGTTCAAAAGCCTTGTCTATGCTATCGGGATATTGTTGCGTGGTTGTCAAAGTCCGATTCAACAGCGTTTCTGCATTGGTTTTATCATTCACTTTCAAATAGGTACGCATTTGATTGGTCAAAATCTGCGCTTGCAATCCGTAATCTTTAGATTTCTGTACTTCTTCAAAGGCTTGCAAATACGTGTCCAATGCCTTATCGTACAATTGCTGCACATTATAAAGATTACCCAAATTGTTCAGTAAGTGTGCAATGAGTAACGGATTTTTTAGATCGCGTGCGAGTTTTAAACCCTTGCTTAATTCCTCAGCGGATTCCACCAATTTTTGCTTTGCCAGCAGAACATCGCCTAAGTGACTGTGAATTAAGGCTTCTTGTTCAGGCGTACCTTGCACAGTGCACAGCGATGCCGCCCGTTGCAATGCCAATTCTGACAAATTATATTGCCCTTGATTTTGGTAAGACGCGATGCGCCGCAACAATTCATCGATGTTCGTGATTCCCTCAACTTCCGTTTTAGACTGCTGGGTCACTGGAGCGCGCTCAAACCCACAAGCTCGCGGTTCTTCACGAAGTTTCGATGAAGGTTGACCCGTGATAGGGGAAGATTCTGCGTGAACTGTGCAGGTAAACAAACTGGATATTAGTACAGCAAAGAGCAATAACTTCAATTGTTTCACGATGCATTTCCCAAAAAAAATGATTCGATTTGCTTGGCTTGATGGCGCAAACGTAGGATAATAAAATGAATTTGACACCGTTTTGTCATTTCAATATTTTTACTACATAACTTGACCTTAACATTACTCTCCAATCTACTTAATGCTATGATTTAATTGCTATTCCTTCGCATTTTAGCAACAGAAAATGATTCGTTTCTTTTGCAATGTTTGAAAAAAGTAGCCAACTCACTGTTTTAAAATGAATATGAACAGACTGTGATTATTATCACGATCAACTGACATCGCGCCCATTGTAACCTAACACACTGATAAAATATAAATATTTTTTAATATGTTGTGATATTAAACCAATCAAAACGATTTTTGCAGCGAGTATTCTGTCCGGCAGTAAGTTATTTTACGATGATAAGATTTTGATTTAACAACGATAATAAGCAATTTTTATTCCACCAAGTGATTATTTGCATGGTAATTCACGAAGCATTGCGCAGCGATTGGGTAATGCCTGCCCATGTCCGGGGTGATAACCCAATTCCAAACTGCGCCAAGTATATTGTTGAGCTTGATAAATTGCGTCAACTAATTCATAGCCGCGTGCCAGAAATCCCGCAATGCTGGATGCAAACGTACAACCTGAGCCATGATAGCTGTGCGGTAAACGTTGCCAATGCCATGATTTTGAATAATTTGTAGAACCATACAAGGTGTGAACCACGTCATCTGTTTCTTCATGCGTTCCGGTAATACACACAAATTTGCACCCAAAAGCCAATAATTTTGCCGCCGCATCGGGTAATGATTGACTTTGCGTCAGAGTTTTTGCTTCAAGACTGTTGGGGGTCATCACGAAAACATGAGGTAGCAAGTAATTCTGCATGGCGTAAATAATTTCTTGATTTGACAATGATTTTCCTCCTCCTGCTGCGAGAATGGGATCAAGAATGACAGGAATATGGGGAAATTGTCGCAATAAGTCACTGACCGAATGAATGATTTCTGCACTGCCCAATAGTCCTATTTTACACACAGCAATGGGCATGTCAGCCAAAATGATGCCCGCTTGTAATGCGACTTCTTTTCCACTTAATGGATGATTTTGCAATACATTATGCGTATCTTGCACCGTAACACAGGTTAAAATGGGAGCAGTATGACAGCCTAACGTGGTCAGTGTTTGAATGTCGGCACATAATCCAGCTCCGCCAGAGGGATCATTGCCGGCAAAAACTAAAACGGTGGGGGGAGATAA
>DYNO01000160.1:3843-7556 GCA_020721025.1 Thiomargarita sp.
ATGGAAAAAATGCTCCGATCAAAATAACATACAACAATCGCTGAGTAAAATCCGCTATGATCAGTTCTCTCCTTTTAAAGATGAATTCACTGATTGTATGATGAGCCATAAACTCCACATTAAAACCTTCGGTTGCCAGATGAATGAATATGATTCGTCACGCATGGCAGACGCACTTGAAAATTCGCATGGCTTGCAACTGACGCAACATCCTGAAGAAGCAGATGTTTTATTGCTCAACACCTGCTCGGTGCGCGAAAAACCGCAGGAAAAAGTATTTTCCCAATTGGGCATGTGGAGAGAGTTAAAACGGCAACGTCCCGAAGTTATCATCGGCGTGGGGGGATGTGTGGCGAGTCAGGAAGGTGAAGCCATTCGTCAGCGCGCGCCCTACGTCGATATTATTTTTGGACCCCAAACCCTGCATCGTCTGCCCCAGATGTTGGATGAAGTGCGACGTTCCCATCGACCCCAAATTGATACCTCCTTCCCTGAAATCGAAAAATTTGACCATCTCCCACAACCGCGTGCTGACGGCGTGACCGCGTTCGTGTCGATTATGGAAGGATGTGACCATTTTTGTACTTATTGCGTCGTGCCTTACACCCGCGGCAGTGAAATCAGTCGCCCGTTTGATGACGTGATTGCAGAAGTTGCCGGTCTCGTGAAACAAGGGGTGCGCGAGGTGAATTTACTGGGGCAAAATGTCAATGGCTATCGTGGCGAAATGGCGGGGGGCGAACAGGCGGATTTGGCTCTATTAATTCGTTACCTCGCAGCGATTGAAGGCATTGGGCGGATTCGTTACACCACGTCGCACCCGCTAGAATTTTCCGACAATTTGTTACAAACTTACGCAGATGTGCCAAAATTGGTCAGTCATCTGCATTTACCCGTGCAAAGTGGCTCAGATCGCATTTTAGCTCTGATGAAGCGTGGACATACCGCATTGGAGTACAAACAAAAAATCAAAAAATTGCGTGCGATTCGTCCCAATTTAAGCCTCTCTTCCGATTTCATTATTGGCTTTCCGGGTGAAACTGACCAAGATTTTCAAGCCACATTGCATTTAATTCAAGAAATTGGATTTGACCATTCGTTCAGTTTTATCTACAGTCCGCGCCCCGGCACACCGGCTGCCAGTTTTGCCGATAACGTGACGCAGGAAGCGAAAAAACAACGGCTTTATCAATTACAAACGGTGCTCGACAGTCAGGCACACGCCATCAGTCAAGCGATGGTTGGCAGCACGCAGCAAATTTTAGTTGAAGGGTTATCAAAAAAAGACCCGCGCCAATTGGCAGGACGAACAGAAAATAACCGCGTGGTCAATTTTACTGCCGATAATCAATGGATTGGGCACTTCGTCACCGTAAAAATTACCGAAGCCTTGCCAAATTCATTGCGTGGCGAAATGCTGTAACATATTCAATTTTCTAAGTTGTGAAAAACTGTGAAGAGTCATGGCTTTTTGCAACTTTTCAGCGTATCCACTGTGTAAAAAGGAAAATAAGATGGCGGCACCGAAAAAATATCGCTTAGTGACGCGCAGTGATTTCGATGGGTTGGTTTGCGCGATGTTGTTGAAAGAATTGAAATTAATCAACGAAATTGTATTTGTTCATCCCAAAGATATGCAAGATGGCAAAATTCCAATTACTGAAAATGATATTACCACCAATTTACCCTACGTGCCGGGTGCATATTTGGTATTTGACCATCATGCCAGTGAAGCCTTGCGTAATGCAGAGAAACATCCCGACAATTACATTCTCGAACCAGAAACTCCGTCGGCGGCGCGGGTGGTTTACAATTATTATGGCGGTAAAAAAACTTTTCCTCACGTCAACGAAACCATGTTGAGTGCTGTGGATAAAGCCGATTCTGCAAAATTTACTCGGGAAGAAATTTTATTTCCCAAAGATTGGGTTTTATTGAATTACATCATGGATCCCCGCACTGGTTTAGGTCGTTACAAAAAATTTCGGATTTCTAATTACGACTTAATGATGTTATTGATTGATGATTGCAAAAGATATTCGATAGAACAAGTGCTTAACTTGCCAGATGTCCGTGAGCGAGTGGATTTATATTTTGAACATCAACGTTTGTCTATGGATCAGATTGAACAATGCGCTAAAATTCACGATAACGCGGTCGTGCTCGATTTACGGCAACAGGAACAAATTTACACGGTGAATCGGTTTATTGTGTATGCCATGTACCCAGAATGCAATATCTCCATTCATATCATGTGGGGCTTGCAGAAACAAAACACAGTGTTTGCAATGGGAAGTTCGATCCTGAATCGTTCCTCGAAAACTCATGTGGGCAAGTTGATGTTAAATTATGGCGGCGGTGGGCATGAAAAGGCGGGCACCTGTCAAATTAGCAATGATCGCTCGGAGCAGGTATTGGCAGAATTGATTCAACAAGTAAATAAAGATGGTTGAGTTAGTCAATAACTTAGGTAGCTTGTGACTCAAGTTCGACTGGGTAATGTTTGTTGAGAAATTCTGCTTCAAGTTGAGCTTGGTAACGAGACAATCCTGAAAATTTCTATGAATTCTGATTCAGACAAACAGGAGACAAAATGAACGCATCACGTTGGATAATTTTGAGCAGCTTGCTGTTTTTTGGCAATGTGACACAGGCGGGGCAAACGTTGGTATTGATTCATGGCTACTTGGGAACAGGGACAGCATGGCGTACCACAGGAATTGTAGAGATGTTACAGCGCGCCGGGTGGCGTGACAGCGGACATTTATTTCCCAACGGTGAACTACCCAGCGGCTTACCAAATTCGCAAACACAACGTTATCTTTACACGGTCACGTTACCCTCTGAAGCCCCGTTGCCAATTCAGACTCGTCAATTAAGTTTTTATCTGCATTGGTTACAACAACGGCATCCAGATAACAGCATGATTTTAATTGGACATTCTGTGGGTGGTGTGGTGGCGCGCTTGAGTATGATATTTCACCCAGACATTCCCGTGAAAGGTCTCATCACCATTGCCAGTCCGCATTTGGGCACCGATAAAGCGGAATTGGGCTACATGTTGGGGCACAGTCCATTCAATTGGGTGGCACCTCTGATGGGATTGGACACGATTAATCGTTCTCAGGGTTTATATTACGATTTAGTGCGGGAACGTCCGTCAACGGCATTATTTTGGCTGAATCGGCGACCCCATCCTCCGGCGGTTTACGTGTCTATTATTCGCATTAACGAAGGTTATGGCTTTGAAGATTTCGTACCGACCTACAGTCAAGACATGAATAATATTATGGCGTTACAAGGGAAGAGTTGGGTAATACCGACGGAAGGCTATCATGGTTTGCGTTGGTCGGATGGGGAATTGATTGCCGGATTGTTAAGACGAGAGTTTTTCAACTCTGATAACCAACCAAGTTAGTTATTTCCTTAACGTTATAATTTTAAAGCTATCCAAATTACCTCGCTTGACACGGTTAGAACTGCGCAATTGGAATTAATCTGAGGAGTGACGCAGTTCAAATCTCATTTTCAAGTGATTCAAAAAGTTAATATCGCTGAAGCAGGACGGAGCAGCTTTTAAACCATTGACAATCATTAACAAAGAAGATGAGAATGATTATCAGTGATATTCCCGTCGTATCAAACTATTTTCGCAACTGCTTGATTACTCAAGTCTTACGGTTACTATGACGGGCGATTAGAGTCCCGCTGAA
>DYNO01000161.1 GCA_020721025.1 Thiomargarita sp.
CGGTATAAACCTGTTTGGTTTGGTTTTAAAGATGTCAAACCGGTTCTATACACAAAATCTCTAAAAAATAGGGGGGCTTGCACATAAACCACACGATAATCGATTGCCTCATGAACGAAACTTAGAATTATTCTAAAAAATCAAGTGATTACGCAAATATTTTAACGTATTATCAATGAATTCAACTGACGATTCATGATCAGAAACTTAGGCGTGGTAAAATGAGAGAAATACGCCAGTTTACATTCGATAAATTCAGAAACTGAGCATTTTCACTCGTGGAATAGGTGTATTTGGACAGAATTTTACGATACATTGGAATCATAATCGTTCGGACAGTTTTAAAATTTCACTGAGATAGGAGTTACGCAGTTCAAAACGTAACTTAGGCTTAATTCAGTTAGTTAGCGTTTTCGGAGTACAAATTTAAATTTGTACTCCATTTATAAAATCAGTGGGTTAGCATCTCAAGTGCGTAACTCCTATGAGATTTCAACCGGTGGTTTCACAACTGATTACAAAAAACTATCCAAACGATTGAACAAGAGACCTTTTTACTTAAATCAAGACGAATGTAATTCACTAAAATGCTTTTTCAAATAAATCAACAATAATGAAATTGCCGCTGGAGTGATGCCGGGAATGCGTGAAGCTTGTCCAACACTGACGGGTTGATATTGCTGCAATTTTTGGCGCACTTCCGTCGATAAACCGCTCACTTTTGCATAATCAAGGGTTGCCGGAATGAGCATCTCTTCATAACGTAAGGAACGGGCAATTTCTACCTGTTGTTTTTCAATATAACCGGCGTATTTCACTTGAATTTCAATCTGTTGCTGCACATCTTCGGCGATGATTTCTGCTGCAACTTCAGGCAAATTCAACAATGTCTGATAAGTGATTTCCGGACGGCGCAACAATTCCAAACAATTGACTTCCCGACGAATGGGCGTTTCCAAAATTTGAGGCTGTTCAGGACGCACCCAAATTTTAGCTAAACGTTGTTTTTCTTGTTCAATAGCCGTTTGTTTCTGTTCAAAAAATTGCCACTGAATATCACTAATCAAGCCTAATTCTCGCCCTTTGACGGTTAAACGTAAATCCGCATTATCCTCCCGTAGCAATAACCGATATTCCGCACGACTGGTAAACATGCGATAGGGTTCACTGGTGCCACGGGTGATTAAATCATCAATCATAACACCAATATACGCTTCATCACGACGCGGTGACCATGCCGTTTTGCCCTGTACCTGCAATCCCGCATTTAATCCAGCAATCAATCCTTGTGCTGCGGCTTCTTCGTAACCTGTTGTTCCATTGATTTGTCCAGCGAGAAATAGATTTTTAAGCACTTTGGATTCTAAACTGGGCTTCAAATCGCGTGGATCGAAAAAATCATATTCAATAGCATAACCGGGACGAGTGATATGTGCTTGTTCACATCCTCGCATGGAACGTACTAATTTGAGTTGAATATCAAACGGCAAACTGGTCGAAATTCCATTGGGATAAACTTCATGTGTCTGTAAACCTTCAGGTTCGATAAAAATTTGGTGCGAGTTTTTGTCAGCGAATCGCATAATTTTATCTTCAATCGACGGGCAATAGCGGGGCCCAATGCCTTCAATCACACCAGTGTATAAAGGCGAACGATCCAAGCCGGTGCGAATAATATCGTGAGTCTTTTCATTGGTATGCGTGATATAGCAAGCAATTTGTGGTGGATGATCGCTGACCTTACCCATGAAAGAAAACATGGGAATAGGCGTGTCGCCGGGTTGTATGCCCATCTCGTTGTAATTTAAACTTTTTCCATCCAACCGCGGCGGCGTACCTGTTTTCAACCGAGCAACTCGCAATGCCGTGTCACGCAGACTTTTTGCCAACGCATTCGCAGGGGGATCGCCCATTCGTCCCGCTTGATAATGGGTTAATCCGATATGAATCATGCCCGCTAAAAATGTTCCCGCAGTCAAAACGACAGTATGGCTATGGAAACGAACTCCTGCCTGTGTCACCACACCAATTACCGTGTTGTCTTGGAGAATCAAATCCTCCGCAGCTTGCTGAAATATATCTAAATTCGGTTGATTTTCAATCGCTTCTCGCACAACAGCCTTGTATAAATTGCGATCAATTTGGGCTCGAGTGGCGCGCACCGCGGGGCCCTTGCTGGCATTGAGAATGCGAAATTGAATCCCCGCTTTATCCGCTGCCCGCGCCATCAATCCGCCTAACGCGTCGATTTCTCTGACTAAATGCCCCTTACCAATGCCACCGATAGCGGGATTGCAAGACATTGCCCCCAACGTTTCCACCGTGTGAGTCAGTAAAAGGGTGTGAACCCCAAGACGAGCGGCAGCAAGAGCGGCTTCCGTACCTGCGTGCCCCCCGCCGACGACAATAACATCATAATGTTTTGGATAATCCATGAATTTGTGAACAGTGAGAAAAACTGAAAGAAGCGAAATTTTACTTGAGTTAAGCGATGTTGTGAATTCAAATTAAACTCGCGCAATTTTTTGATTTTACATTGTTTGAAGATTCAGCACAGCATGATTCGAGCATGACATCTGCGTGCCCTAGTCAAATTTTAGTCAGAGATTGGATGAAACTCATTGAAATTTCTGCCAATTTTTCAACCAACCGCGCAAATACAACCGACTCACCGTATTCACATCGGGAAATTTTTGATAGACTTCTAACACCTGATGATTTACCGTATCCAACGTTTGCCCCGGGTGTAGTCGCGCCACATATTGAGTTTTTGGCAAGATAATCAACACGGTAGAATCCGGATTCGCCTGTACTGTAAAACTTTTATCCGTCAACTGTGGGCTATTATTTACCCAGACTGTCGTATATTCAGCCAGTTGTATCATTCCGTTAAATGTGATAAAACGCGGCGGATCCGGCAAATCAAATGCTTCCAATTCTTCTGTGGTTGGTGGGGGAGGTGGTGGACGAAACCGATTGATATCCAATGCGTTACGTTCATCTTGTGTGGTGAATAATCGCTGTAATTCGCCACTCCATGCCAAAGATACAGGCAGCATTCCACTGAGAAACACCAATAGCTTGATTAAAAAAGATAATTTCATCATTCTTCTATCTTTGCCATAAACCAGTTCAAGACACAAATAGCTTCAAAATACGGTTTATCAACCTTGGTCACCACCAAATTGTCTGATAATCGCTTAATTTCGCAATTTTCGATATTAAACAATCCAATATTTTTTTGTGATTCAATCGCTTGCAATAAATTCAGCACATCTGCTTCATGCAATATTCCCAATTCCAACGTCAGCGGCATTTGATATATTTGGACTGCATTTTGTATCATCGGCAATTCATAAGGAGTTTGTTGATTGGCAAATTTCCATTTTACCGTTGGTATTTTAAACTGCGGCAACAGGGTATCCAACACGGTTTTAATTTGTTCTGTGGTTTCTAGCAGCACTTCTTCTAGCGTCACTTCTTCTAGCGTCACTTCTTGAGCCATCTTAAAAAAACCACGCGTCACCAAATAATTGAATTGATTAAAATCTTCCGGTGTCAATACTGCCGCCGATTCTTCAATTTCACGATATTTGCGTTCAGCATTGGCTAAAACTTGTTCCTGACGTATTTTCCAATCATATAATTCTCTGGTGTATTCATAAGAAATAAAAATAAATCCGCCACTTGCCAATAAACTGATAAACAAGACAACCATCGCATAACTGAATGCTGACCAGTCAATTTTCATTGCAATTTTATCGAGTTTGGGATTATTTTTTGTCATAAGCGTGCTTGATCAAGATATCAATGGTGAATGACGCATTTTTAACACGATTGGGGGCATTCTCCTGCATTCCTCCAATTTGTCCTTGTAATGCTAAAGGGTCATAAGGGATATCAACTTCTTTAATTTCTGAAAACAGCGGTTGTTTACGCAACTCATTGGTAAATCGTTTAAAACGTAACAATGCCGCTTTAAAATTGCCATCAAACGGATAAATTTCTCCAACGACTCGGATCATTTCAATAATTTCAGGTTTCACTCCCGATTTATCTTTAATTTCAATCGGTTTACCACGATTTTCTGGCAAAGATTTGGCGCGTACTGCGGTGTCCGCCGCCAACCGCTCATTACTATTACTGTTCCAAATCAACCGGTGAATTTTCAATTGAGGGTGTTGCGCCAGTACTTCGCTCAATTTTACCAAAGATGGTTGTGGTAATAGATGATGAGCCACAATATGATTGCCGGCATCGACAATACTGCGAATATATTCTATTTTCAGTGGCAGATTCATTTGTTTTTCACGAAGTTGCGCAATTTGTTTTTCACGTTCTGTAATTTTATGAGTGATTTCGTAACCCATTTGACGCATTGAGAAACTTTGGTAAAACTCCCAACTGCTATAGCTGATGGCAGCAAGCAAGAATCCAGCAGATAACGCGTAAATGACTTGTCGCAAGCGTCGGTAGAAAAAATATTGTTTATCTATCGGTTTTGCATAGTGATTTTTATGCCAACCATAAAATAATTGTTGTGCCAACGTTGTTTGTAGCCAAAAAGTGTCGTTTTCTAAGCGTAATCCCAAATGTTCAAGTAAATCAGAGCAATCTATCAGCGTGATATTGAAGTCATTGCGAGTGTTTTTAACGACTTGTTGCATGTTTTCGTATAAATACGACGGCGTGAGGATAACGATAGATAAAGGTGTGTTTAATGGCACAAAGCGGGCAGAGTCCAAGTAACGCTGCATTTTTACAATTTGTTCTAAAATAACAGTTGTATATTCATGCTGTTGTGACGGCTTCAAGGGCACAAAACGACTGAGTTGCAATTGTTGTTTCGCAAAAAAAGTTTGACGAATGCCTTGTAAGTTTTGAGATTGCGTTTGCACCACACAAGTGACCAGCAAAATATGTGAAGATTCAGGAAGATATTTTAAAAACTGTTGAGTGAGCAACACCGCGGAATAAATTCCCACGAGCGGTATTTTATACTTTTGAATCAGGGATAACCAAGGTTGCAACAATTCTGGATTGCTCAACGCGGTAAATAATACCCTATCGTCACCACGCCCTTGCGATTCACGTCCTTGTACTACAGCATAAGTATATGAAGTATATTCAAAAGTTCGCTTCATGCGATGCTGAAATAATCGTTGTCGATCTCCACCAGTCACATGCGGTAATGAAATCACTTGGTATTCTTCTTGTATAGTATCAACGAGATAGTAAAGCGGTGTGTGAATATCTTGTTGTAAATAATCAATAAATTGTTGATGTCCTTCTGGCGTATTCGGAAAATATTGAATCTGACTGAGTGTGCGCGTTACCGCTGAAACTTCATAGCTAATAATTTCAAAATCAGAGAGATATAAAATGCGTTTGTTCATAAAATGGACTTATGGTAACGATAAAAGTGAAAAAGCGTGATATTGCATAACATTATGGTGATAATCAGGTAAAATATTCAACAACGATCAACTCGAAATAGATGAGTTACTTGATATAAGATCATGTTTTATTGATTATGGATTTGCTTTTATCTGGAGTTTTCATGCACAAGTTTATCATGCTCTGTCTTTTATTTTGCAGTATCACGACATGGGCAAATGACGATTTCGTTCCGCCCTTTGTCGCAAATTATACACTTTACACTGCGGGATTACCCATTGGTCAGGGGACGCGGCGTTTGTTTACCAAGGATGAGCGTTGGATATTTGAGTCGAAAAGTCATGCGACGGGAGTGTTGGCAGCGATACGTGATGACAAAATTGAGGAAGTGACGGAATTTACCGTGACCGCTACCGAAGTACGTCCTTTAAACTATGAATTTCATCAAATTGGCTCGAAAAAACAAAAGCATGTGCATATCAAATTTGACTGGAATACGTTGATTGCCAAAAATATCGCAGATTCTCCTTGGGAAGTTGCATTGTTGGATGATACATTGGATAGTTTGTTGTATCAGGTGGTTATCATGCGAGATTTGCAGCAAGGAAAACGGGAGTTGGCATATCGAATTGCTGATCGGGCAAAAATTAAAATGTATGCAGCGGAATTTCAAGGGGAAGATGTAGTGACCACCGGTATTGGAAAATTGGAGACATTGCGCTATCATTATGATTCGCCTGATGGTAAACGACATACTACCCTGTGGTGCGCGCCTAAGTTGCATTATTTGGTGGTACAAGTGGAACATGATGAAAAGGGATTATTGATTAAAACGGTCTTAGACAGCGTCACCGGTTTATGATTCAGGATTTGAATATTTTACTGAAAATTCTTTTTCTAAATTATTCAGATAAAGATTTTTGGTAAAAATAATGAATTCTGAAAGTGATGCAGTTCAAATGTGACCATCTAAGTTTAGATGCTCCGTCCTGTTACCATAACAGTTGACAACCGATAACTTAGGTTGCTATTGATTTACAGGATTTTTATGTTACTGGCACCCAAAGTAGAACTGCGACCCAAGCCCGATCAGCTTGATTATTTTGAGAAAGCCTGCGGTCACTATCGACATTGTTGGAATCACACGTTGGCATGGTTTAGTCAACAAGATTCTGATGGTAATTTTATATTCAAATGGTCAAAAGCTGCGGCATATCAATTCTATATGAAAGTTTTACGGGTGGAATTTCCGTGGTACAGTGAAGTTTCATCGGTAATAACTCGTAATGTTATTGATGATTTGGATAACGCTTTTAAGCACTTCTTTCGTAAAGTTCGGCAAGGAAACAAGAAGCCGGGTTATCCTAAGCCCAAGAAGCGGGGATTTAAAGACCGTTTTGCTATTCGTGACGCTGCAAAGTTTGATGTTAAAAACAAAACGTTACGAATTGAAAAGTTGAAAACTCGGATAGATATGCGCCAACCAATTCGTTTTGGTGGTAAACTCAGACAAGTGACCATTTCAAAACGAGCAGGAAAATATTTTGCGTCGTTTTTAATCGAAACCGATGAATATGATCCAAAAGATGTTGATCGGCAACCGTCTGTTGGTGTGGATGTTGGGATTAAGTCATTGGCAACATTGAGTCATGGTGAAGTTTTTGAAAACAGCAGATTGTTGAGGAACAATTTGCGTAAGTTGCGGAAGTTACAGAGAAGTTTGTCTCGAAAAGTGAAAGGGTCGAATGGTTATGCGAAAGCCAAGCTAAAAATTCAGAAACTCCACTTTTTGATTGCAAGACAACGTGAAGCAATACTGCACCAACTCTCTGATTATCTCACGAAAACCTTTGATAGAATCGTTATCGAAAACTTGAATGTCAAAGGTATGGTTAAAAACAGAAAGTTGAGCCGTGCACTTGCAGATGTTGGGTTCGGAATGCTGCGGCAATTCATTGAATACAAAGCAATCTTAAGAAATTACATTGTCGTGATTGCCGATAG
>DYNO01000162.1 GCA_020721025.1 Thiomargarita sp.
TGTACTCCATTTATAAAATCAGTGGGTTAGCATCTCAAGTGCGTAACTCCTAATTTAATAAAAAATTACCATATTATCATTTTGTGTCGCAATTCCTTAAGTCAATGGCTTTGAACCACTGCGCCATAAATACCACCATGTTTTGATTTGGGGACTGTACAATAATCCCAAGATAATCAATAATAACACGCCGTGCACCCACCACACCCCCAACCACATTGGTACATCTCCTTTTTCTGTCCATTTTTGAGCAATACTCAATAAATTGTTATAAATCAAGCTAATCATAATCCCAGTGAATAATTTTGCATATTGCCCTTGACGTGGATTGGTTTTTGATAAAGGGACTGCCAACGCGGTCAATAAAATCGCGGTCAATGGCAGAGAAAATCGCCACTGCAATTCGGCTAAAGTTGCCCGGTCTGTGGCTTTCCATAATTCCCACGTTGGCACCGCAATCAAACGACTTTGGGGCGCGCCGGCGGTCGGATTGGGCAATTTAATCGTGTGTTCTGCAAATTCAGTCACCACATATTCCAAAGTACCTTCCTTGCCTTCGTAACGATGCCCTTGCGACAATACTATGAACAGCGCGTCGCCCTGCACTTTTTGATAACCTTGTCGAGCAGTGAGAATAATTTGTTTGCCTGACATCGTTGCCTGTACAAAAATACCTTCCATCCGCGTATTGTCAGAACTCAATGTTTCAACATAGAAAATTCCGTTCCCCTGTCCAAACTCTTTAAATCTGCCCGCTGAAATGGTTGTAATCTCGGCAACGGCGCTGGCTTGTACTTTTAAAATTTCAATCTGACTTTTTGCCCAAGGTGCGATAATCAGTGAAAATAGCCCAATGATGAATGCAAATCCAACGCCTAGCCCTAAAATACTTGAAAAAGGAACTGGAATGCCGCAAGCAGCTAAGGCTGTGATTTCATTATCTTTGTACAAACGTCCTAGGGCGAGTAAAATTGATAAAAACAGACTCAAGGGCAAGATCACCATCATGTCGCTGAGTAGCTTGAGCCCCAAAAATTGCAAAATGAAGCCCGCAGGAATAAGACCGGTCGATGCTTGCACCAAGTAGAACATAAAACGGTGACTGAGATAAATTAAAATCAATAAACCTGTAAGTGCAAGTAAAGTATAAAGAATTTCACGAAAGAAATAGCGACGAATAATCAAGATTGAGCTCCAGTAGGTTATTTTTTATCAAGTTCGCGCAGATTTTATTTTTTTCTCCCCGCGAATCAAACTATCTTGGCTTTTTTTGTTAAAATGAGCGTAACTTCACATTCTTGTCGCAGTGACGCAAATTGTGAAAGATGGGGGATTTCTTGTCACGATGGTTGTAATCATGATATTCTATAGATTCAAGTACATCAATGGCTTTAATGATATTTCAGAAAATGAAGTAGGCGGCACTCTTTTGTAAACTGCGCTGCGATGAATATCAATGAAATCAAGTAGTTAATTGATGTGATGGTTCATTTTATCGGTCAAAAAATTTCTATGTCTCTCAAACTGTATAGGAAAACAGCAATGTTTGAATTTAGCATTAAGAGTGGTCATCCTGAAAAACAACGTTCTGCATGTGTGGTGGTCGGGATTTATGAGCCGCGCCGCTTGTCTGATGTGGCAAAACGGGTGGATGAAGTCAGCGAAGGTTTTTTATCATCCATTTTACGACGGGGTGATCTCGAAGGCAAAATCGGGCAAACTTTATTATTGCACAATGTTCCCGGCACCTTGGCTGACCGGGTGTTGTTGGTAGGCTGCGGTAGAGAGCGGGAATTAGGCGATGCTCAATACCGTAAAATCATTCAACAAGCCACGCGCACCTTGCATGACACGGGGTCAATGGAAGCAGTATGTTATTTGACCGAGTTAAATGTGCGGGGACGAGATACCGCATGGCGCATTCGGCAAGCGATAGAAACCGCAAATGCGACATTATATTCGTTTGACCAGTACAAGAGCAAACGGAATTCAACCCGCCGTCCCTTGCGTAAAATCGTGTTTAGCATTACAACACGTCGTGAATTGAATCTCGCGGAACAAGCCGGACGGGAAGCCCAAGCGATTTCTGCGGGAGTGAAATTAACCAAAGATTTAGCCAACTTACCGAGCAATGTGTGTACCCCAAGTTATTTAGCAAAGCAAGCGGAAGATTTGAGCAAAAAGTATGAAAAATTGACGTGTCAAGTATTAGAAGCCAAAGAAATTCGTGATAAGGGGATGCACACCTTGTTAGCTGTGGCAAAGGGCAGCAATGAACCACCAAAATTTATTGTGTTGGAATATCAAGGCGCGGTGGATAAAAAGCATGAAGCCCCAGTGGTATTGATCGGCAAGGGGGTGACTTTTGATTCGGGAGGGATTTCGCTGAAACCTTCGGATAAAATGGATGAAATGAAATTCGACATGAGCGGGGCTGCCAGCGTATTGGGTACTCTAACCGCAGTGGCAGAATTACAATTGCCGTTGAATATTATTTGCCTCATTCCCGCAGTGGAAAATATGCCCAGTGGCACAGCGGCTAAACCGGGTGATATTGTCGAAACCATGTCCAAGCAGACCGTCGAAATTCTCAATACCGATGCCGAAGGACGCTTGATTTTATGCGATGCGTTGACTTATGCAGAGGTAAATTATAAACCAGATGTCGTGATTGACATTGCCACATTGACGGGGGCGTGTGTAGTGGCATTGGGCGCGCATCCACATGGTTTATTGGGCAATCATAACTCGTTAATCGGCGATTTGTTGAATGCGGGTAAATATAGCTACGATAGAGCATGGGAATTGCCGCTGTGGGATGAATATCAAGAACAATTGGACAGTCGTTTTGCCGACATTGCGAACATCGGTGGGCGGGAAGGGGGAGCGATTACCGCGGCGTGTTTCTTATCTCGATTTGCGAAAAAACTGCATTGGGCGCATTTGGATATTGCAGGCACCGCTTGGTTGACGGGCAAGGAAAAAGGGGCAACCGGTCGTCCTGTTCCGCTGTTGACGCAATATTTACTGAACCGCTGCAAAGATAATTTTCAACCACAACCACCGGTAGAAACCGACGCAGGAATAGAGCGGGAATAACGTATTTTCAAATTCACTCCAGCAAAAATTTTCAGCGAATTAAATTGTCAACTGTCTGAAAATTCAAACCTGTCAGGTTTCCGCAAACTTGACAGGTTGAGATGAACCGAGTATTTCAACCAAGTTACGTCAATTTCCGAGTGTGTTGTAATTTAACGTAAATCATCGCAGTCATCAATGCGTCGTTAAAAGCATCATGCTTGCTTAATTTTGGCAATTTCAAATCCGCAAGGATGGAATCAAAGCGCAAATCAATGTGTCCTTGGGGAATTACTTTTTGCTTCTTGTCGTAATAAATGCCAGAAATTTCAATTTGCTTGTTCGGCAAGGGAATCCCTATCATAGATTTCAAATACTTGTTGATCATCGCCACGTCAAATTCTAAATAATATCCCACCAAGGGGCGGGAACCAATAAAGTTTAAAAACTCGGTGATCGCCTCTGTCGAATCGAGTCCATTTTTTACATCGCAATGTCGCAAGTGATGAATTTTAATGCTGTTTTCATCAATTGAACTGGTGGGTTTCACGAACAATTCCAGCCGCTTACTGGTGAGAATGCGATTGCCGCGAATAATCAATGCTGCAATGGAGAGCAATTCGGCTTTTTCGGGATTTAAGCCTGTGGTTTCGCAGTCAAAACATACCACTTCATTGCCGGGTGGCGCGTCGAACAGGAAAGAAAAATTGCTGTCTTTCAGATTTTTGCGGTGGTACCAAGTTTTAAGATTATTTAACATGAACATGCTCCTTTTATTTTTATAGGGGATAGTTCAGTAAATGCCGCTATCCCACGAATTTTATTTGATTAATGACATGCTGCGGGTTATTGGATGTGTTTCTAACATCTGTTTCCAAATGTTGTTCATCAAGTTTTCAATCTGTATTCGGGTGCTTGACATAATTTCTGTGGTGATCAAGGCATTATTGGTGGTTTTGCGGCTGAAATCTTTCAAATTGCGCGATTGCCCTTGAAGAAAATCGTAGGAAGTGCGGGTTTTTGAAAATAATTGTAGTTGCTTTAAGCCACTTTCTGCAAAGATATTTAACATCTCAACATTTTGGCATAACAAGGCGGTAGAAAATCCGGTGTTGATATCAACCATTTTTTGTAGCATGTTTGCCGTCACTGTGCTGGTTTCTGACCATATTTGTATTGGGTCTTTCATAACTTACTCCCCATATCTGATGTTGAACCTAACTATTTGATGAAAAATGAATCGGTTATGAAATGATATTAAAACATAACTGATTGATTATCTGTTTCTCAAGATAATACTTCATTTTGAGGAAATCTAATCGGTTTGAGTCAATCGATGCGATGCAACAATTTTTCGGCAACGTCTATGGCATAAGCATAGCATATTTTTTGTGCAATGCAACATAATTGAGCAATTGGTTTTTTTGATAGGATACAAGGAAGTGTAAAATGCAGCGGAGAAATTGAGGTGTACTCGAATGAGCACACCCCATGCGACTATTATTTGGCGTTCATTAAGGCAATGGTGGTATCTAACATGCGGTTAGAGAAGCCCCATTCGTTATCATACCAAGACAATACTTTGACCAAATTTCCCATGACACGCGTCTGAGTGGAATCGTAACTTGAGGAAACAGTGGTGTGATTGAAGTCCATAGAGACCAGCGGTTCGACGTTATACGCCAAAATGCCTTTTAAGCCCCCAGCAGAGACTTCGGTTTCGCTGGCTTCTTTCAAAATTTGATCGATTTCTTCTTTCGTGGTTTCACGAGCGGCAGTGAAGACTAAATCAACCACAGAAACGTTAATTGTCGGGACACGAATCGCGAATCCGTCTAATTTTCCATTTAATTCAGGCAATACCAAACCAACCGCGGCAGCTGCTCCAGTCTTGGTGGGAATCATGGATTGCGTTGCAGAACGCGCCCGGCGTAAATCGGAGTGATACACGTCGGTCAATACTTGATCGTTGGTGTAAGAGTGAATTGTGGTCATCAAGCCTTGAACCAAGCCAATTTTTGTATGTAATGGCAGCACCAGTGGAGCTAAACAATTGGTGGTACATGAGGCATTAGAAATCACCGTGTCACTGGCTTTCAATACGCCATGATTCACGCCATACACAATCGTTGCATCCACATCTTTACCACCGGGAGCAGAAATAATGACTTTCTTTGCCCCGCCGGTCAAATGGGCATTTGCCTTCGCCTTGCTGGTGAAAAATCCCGTGCATTCATGCACCACATCAACGCCCAATTCTCCCCAAGGCAATTTCGCAGGGTCTCTTTCTGCCAACACGCGAATTTTATCGCCATTGACCACCATATAATCCCCTTCAACTGCCACGTTACCCTGGAATCTGCCATGAACTGTGTCATACTTCGTCAAATGTGCATTGGTATTGGCATCTCCCAAATCATTGACTGCCACAATTTGGATGTCTTGGGTACGATTGGCTTCATACAAGGCACGTAAAATATTGCGACCGATACGTCCATAACCATTAATTGCGACTTTAATTGCCATCTGCGAATTTCTCCTTTGATTTCATCTAGTGATTGAATAATGCTGTGTTTAGCGTTGTTTTCGTGAGATTGGCTCGATTTTTGCGTTGTCGGAATGTTAATTTTCACAATTGAGATAATGAATCCAAGTCGTCATCCATTCATTAGCTGTCTTCCGTGTTTCACTATACCAATCGTGGTCATTATAATTTAGGCAACTTAAACAGTCAATGAAAGTTTAACATGATTATTGTCACTTTCCAATTCAATGGCGGTGTAATTTTGCGAATGGCGGTTGCGGTTGCCGACCTTAGAGATTGAAGGCATGGACTATCGCTGGGAAACGATAAAAAGCCCATCCAAACCAGTTTGCTGAAACCTGACAGGTTTTGAACACACTTTTTACATGCCGTAGCGATACCAAACAGGATGCCTTGCATGACTTACAAAGCTCCCCGCGTGACTTGATTTTGTTGTATGATGAACAATGAAAATGAATAGACATTTCATAGGTAAAAAGTTATTCGACTGATTTTATTATCGTATCCTAAATTGTCTGCATACGCATTTTTAAAATCAACCAAGAAATAACATTTGAACTGCATAATTTTTCTATTAATTTAAGAATCTTTCCAATCTCCCGGAGGAAGTTATCGTGAAAAAATTGTTGTTATCTTCTCTCATGCTACTCGCCATGACCCCTTCCCTACACGCCGCTGAAATCCAAATCGGTGCCGGTGGGGCAAGTGGCGAATATACCAACACCATCGTGCCGGCTATCAATGAAGCGTTGCAAAAACAAGGCATGAGTGCGAAAGCGGTTGTGTCTGCGGGCAGTCAGGAAAATATTGACAAGGTGATGGCGGGCGAATTTCAAGCGGGTTTGAGTCAATTGGACGTGGCGGCTTTAAACATGACCAAGGAAAGAGACCCAGATGAAAATTTGATTTTGATGGGTAAAATCTCACCCGAAGCACTGTTTTGTGCCGTGAAAAAAGATGGTAAAATCAAAAGTTACGCCGATTTAACCGATAAACAAGAACAACCGCTGAAAGTTTCTGTGGGTGGCGAAAAAAGTGGTACTGCCAAAACCTTCTCCTACATGATGAAGTTAGACCCAGATTTAAAAGCGATTGAATTTTCTGACAAAGAAGACATCGACGCAGAACTGGATCGGTTGGCTTCCGGACGGCGGGATTTGGTGTGCTTTGTGATGATGCCCAACCCGGATAATGTGCGGATTAAGCGAGTAATGGAAAGTGCGGATTTAGCATTCATTACCATTGATAAACCCGTGTTTACCACCGCAGAAGTCAGTGGCATAAAGATTTACAACATTGCAGAAATTCCTGTCACTGGCGGATTTTTTGGATTAAATCAGAAGAAAATCAAAACGTTGGTTACATGGACGGGAATTGTGGTCAACACGGTAAAAACGCCAAAAGATGTCCAAAAGGCTTTGCGTGATATCGTGAGCAAGCCCGACTTGCTTCCTGCGACCAGTGTGGCTGCCCAAGCAAAAGGCATGATGGATAAAATTATCAACTTGGTGCAGTAGCTCGACATGGCGGACAGTTTTTTATCGTTATCAGTAAAATCAATCGGTTGGATTTTTTGACCAGTCAATTGAAATTGAAATAACAGTTTAAAACTGTTCGATCATTTTTTTAGGAAATGAGTTAGTTCCTGTTACCAAATTAGCTATATTTAGTTCAATATAGCCATATACGACTGAATCACCAATAACTGAATTCTGAACTTGTCTAACATTGACTTCC
>DYNO01000163.1 GCA_020721025.1 Thiomargarita sp.
TATAGACCTGTTTCACTTGGTATTAAAGATTTCAAATCGGTTCTATATTTATAACCAAATCTTGTCAATTCCGGTGCTGACCTTTCCAAAAAATACAACTCTTATTTAACCACTGCCATAAAATCCTACTTTTGGTGAATCAATATGGGTACTAAAATTGCCGGTTGTGACCCCCAATTGCGACAACGAATTGCCCAAATGAGCGCGCGGTTGATGATGCAAGAAGGAATTGAAGATTATCACTTAGCAAAATCGAAAGCGGCTTCACAATTGGGAGTTTATCACAGTCGTCATTTGCCAAGTAATCGCGAAATTCAAGAAGAAATTCAAGTTTATCAACGACTTTTTTATGGTGATACACAACCGATTCGTCTGCAACATTTACGGCGAGTTGCTTTGGATGTGATGAAATTGTTTGCTCGGTATTCACCCCGTCTGGTGGGTTCGGTATTGAGCGGCACCGCGACACAACATTCTAAAATTACACTACATTTATTCGCACACAGTGCAGAAGAAATCGCGGTGTTTTTGTTAGAACGCAATATTCCGTATCAAGTCAGCGAAAAACGCTTTTATCTCAGTGAAAAACGCACCCATTTGTCCGATAGTGTCATTTGTCCCTGTTATCGTTTTATCGCTGGAGAAGAGACAGTTATGTTAATTATATTTAATATCAATGATATACGTTGGTCACCCCCCAATCCGGTCGATGGTAAACCGATGGTGCGGGCGGATGTCAAAACGTTGGAACGGTTACTTGATGAGGAATAAATGTTTGATATTACAATTGATTTAACACCCGTTTGGGTAACGCTGCAATTAGCCACGATTACCACGATTATTTTGCTGATCATCGGTACGCCTGTCGCGTGGTGGTTAGCACATACTCAATGCTGGTGTAAGTCCCTGTTTCAAGCGATGGTTGCCCTGCCCCTCGTGCTTCCACCGACCGTATTAGGATTTTATTTATTGGTTGCCTTGGGTCCCCACGGTTGGATTGGGCAATTATCAGAATGGTTTTCTGGACGACATTTAGCGTTTAGTTTCACTGGGTTAGTCATCGGTTCCGTGATCGCCTCCACACCCTTTGTCATTCAACCGCTGCAAGACGCATTCAGTGCCATTGGCAAACGTCCGTTAGAAGTTGCCGCCACTTTACGAGCAAATCCGCTTGATTGCTTTTTCACTGTAGTGTTACCGCTGGCGCGCCCCGGCTTTCTCACCGCAGCAACGTTATGTTTCGCACATACGATAGGGGAATTCGGCATTGTCTTGATGATTGGCGGTAATTTACACGGGCAGACTCAAGTGATTTCTATCGCAATTTTTGAACATGTCGAAATGCTCGAATTTTACGAAGCGCATTTATTGGCAGGTGGTATGTTATTGTTTTCATTTATGGTATTATTGACGCTCTACACGGTAAATCGGCGTTATTCCACCACTTAATGTTTGAATTGTCACCATAACGAGAATAATGTTTGAATTGTCAATAAGTTATCTCGCAGCACGATTCAAATAACCTACGTTGCTCTGCAAATGGATTGCAATGACGAATGTTCACCAAATATGCGATAATAACCCATGACGGGCGTAAAATCCTTTGCAGCATTGAGTTTGAGACGGAAATAATTAAATCTTGGTCGTGGTTAGCTACCAATCAAAAATTATTAATTTGATGTGATGCTCGACTGTATTCAACTGATTAATTTTAATCATAATAAATAGTTATGATAATCTAGTTCAATAGAAACAATTGGTTATGATAAAAAGTCCAGCATCATGTTAATTTAACCAACAGAATTGTATCGAAAAATCCTGATCTTCTGTGGCACGACCCAATCATATCAACAAGACGGTTTTATCCATTTTATTGGTTTTTACTCATGCGTACCTTGGCATTACTTTTATTACTGATTAACATGATTTTTTTTGCTTGGCAACAACGCTTATTAACATGGCTACCGTGGCAGCCGGAACAATTTTTGCCCGCGCCTGTTGAACCTTATCATTCCACGTTACCCCAATTAGTTCTGTTGAATGAACGAGAAGCGGCGACCCGTGTGTCTGTTGCGCCCGTTCAAGCTGAAATTGCTCCCGTTTCGATCAAGCCAAAGGAAGAGAAGAAAGAGGTCGCTCAAGTCAAAGTTGAACCTACAACCACGCTCCCCGTAGCTCCTGCCATACCGGTGACGATGCCTGCCCCACCGGAAATTTTGCCTTTGCAACTTCTTGAATCTGCGTCTTCATCGGAAAAGTTACAATCCTTTGTTGCTGCAAAACCGTCAGATACCGCCGCGGCAATTCCCGTGTCAGTGCCAGAACAATCCGCTCCCGCCGCTGAAAAAATATCGTTTAAAACTCTTGCGATGATAATGATCAACACCGGACAAGTGACTTCCCCACCGCCGGCTGCTCCGGTCGTTGCATCCAACACCAATTTAAATCCGCAATCTTATCGGGAACGTGGTGAAAATCTTGCTATTCCTGCCCAGACGATGACGCATGAGCCGAGTGAAAATAGCCAAACACCGGCAACGAAAGCCGAGCAAACAGCGGTCACGACAGCCCATTCTGATAGCAAGTCTGAAAAACAGTCACCTGTGCCTGACATGGCAACTGATAAATTGAAAACTTTATTATCAGTTCCTGCAACAAAAACAAATAAAACTGAGATAATATGCTACCAGATAGGTGTCTTTTTACAACAGGAAGCGGTCAATGCCGCAGTCAACTGGTTTAAGAAA
This sequence comes from Thiomargarita sp., assembly GCA_020721025.1. Classification (GTDB taxonomy): domain Bacteria; phylum Pseudomonadota; class Gammaproteobacteria; order Beggiatoales; family Beggiatoaceae; genus DYNO01. The sequence goes on from DYNO01000163.1 coordinate 2,748, forward strand.
AAACGGGTGACTGCGACTTCGTACAAGGGAGATACTCGACTGGCAACAACAACGTGGATTTACTTGCCGCCGGTGCGTAGCTTGCAGCTTGCCCAAACCACGCAACAGCAATTAAAACGTTTGGGTGTGAAAGATGTGAATGTGATGACTCATGAACAATTAAAACGTTTGGGTGTGAAAGATACGGTTGTAATGACTCATACTAGGGCAAGTGCGGTATCATTAGGGGTATATCGAGATAAATTGGGAGTCGCACAACGCTTGCAAGAATTGCGTTCTAAGGGATTCAATGACGTGCGTACGGAAGAACATTATGCAACCGAGACAAAATACTGGTTGAGTGTTAAAATGGCTTCCAACAATACCACGCTACTGTCTCAGTTTCAAAAAGCATTCAAAGGGTTACAAGCAGCTACGGTGACTTGTAAATAAGTGATTGGATAAAACATTCGGGGCAACGACAACTAGAATAAAAAGTTTTTAGCCCAGTATGTCACAATGTGGTGCAACACCTTACTTTATGTTAGAATAAACATTATTTGACAGCATTGGTATTCACAGTGTGAATATCTTGAACCGTTATCAATCAGTTAAACTGACTGTTAATATTTGTTAATGATTTAGGATCGGCTTAATACATGACAGATAAAGTACCAACTATTGTGGTAGTGGATGATAGCGCAACGTCCATTTCTCTCTATCAGTTCAGCGTTGAACCACTGGCGGTGAGTTTTATCGGCTTCAAATCCCCAGCGGAAGCATTTCCCTATTTGCAAGAACATCAACCTGAGTTATTGTTTTTAGATATAATTATGCCGGGGATGGATGGGCTCACGTTTTTGCGTCGGTTGCGTGCCCTGCCACATCAAAAAGATACTCCAGTTATTATGGTGACATCAAAAGATTATGCCCAAGATCGTTATATAGCAAAACAACTAGGTGCATTAGACTTTGTGATTAAACCATTACGTTTTAAAGAAATTCGTGATTTGGTGTGTAAACATACAAATATTAAACAACCTGAACAAAATTCTGAGCAAAACTCTAAGCCATAAATCATGAGCAGTGATACGCTAAATTATTTACGTTTTTGGGGTGTGCGTGGTTCTTATCCTGCGCCATTTGGAAGTCATCTGCGCGTGGGTGGTAATACATCGTGTGTGGAATTGCGCGTCGATAACCACATCTTGATTTGCGACGGAGGTACGGGAATTATCCCCTTGGGTAACTCGCTAATGGCTCAAAAGGAAATCAAGGAAGTCACGATTATTCTCACTCACTACCATTGGGATCACATCTCCGGTCTCCCCTTTTTCGTGCCCGCCTTTGTGCCCGGCTGGAAGGTCAATATTTTTGGTCCGGGCGATACCATGGAAGAAATTGAACGCCGCATCTCTGGGCAAATGATGGATCCTTATTTCCCGGTCGAAGTGGAAACATGGTTAGCCGATATTCACTACTTGATGGCGAATAACAGTCGGTTAGATTATGGTCCCTTTAGTATTGAAACGTTTAATGTGCATCATCCCGGCAGCACCTTTGGCTATCGCATTCAAGCGCATGATAAAACCATTGTCTATGCTTCTGATAATGAATTGTCATTCATTGATAAGACGATTGAAGATCGCAAGGGCGAATTGGATTCTCAAGAATGGCAACTGATCAATGCGATGCAAGTGGAAGAACGCATTAAAGCCCTGGAATCCATTGAAAATACCCATGTTTTCATCCACGACGCACAATACACGCCTGAAGATTACAGTAAAAAGCGTGGTTGGGGACATTCTTGCTTTATCGACACCGTGAATTTTGCCGCCGATGCGGGGGTAAAACAACTGTATTTATTCCACGTTGATCCCAATTATAACGACATGAAAATAGAAGATTTACATCGCGCTTCGGTCAAAATTGTGCATCAACGCGATTCTTCGATGGAATGTCATATTGCACGCGAAGGCTTAATCATTGATATTGATAAACTTTAATTTTTCGTTCAAGATCAATGTCATTCAAACTATTTTGCTAACTTGCTCATTATCTTCAAAAAATAGTGAGTGAGTTCCCAAACTTCCCCGTTACCCCCTTTCTGCCATGACCGAATTTGAATTTGCTCATCCACTTTGGCTTTGGGGTTTAACCCTGCCACTGTTCATCCTACTGCTCGCCCGGCAACGCACGGTTTTTTTTGATAGAATTCAACACTTTGCTGACGCTCATCTCCTTCCCCACTTGCTCACCAACCCGCCAAAATCCCGTAGTTTAATCAAATTGTTGGGAATGTGGACGCTGATTTGGACGTTGGGTATTCTCGCATTGGCAGGTCCACGCTGGGATTATGAAGAGCAAGAAGTGTTTCGTTCGCACAACAATCTCATGATTTTACTCGATTTATCCGATTCGATGCGCGTCAAAGATTTGCCCCAAGCCCGTTTAGAACAAGCCATGCAAGAAATAGAAGATATCTTGCGTCATGCGAAAAATTTACACGTTGGATTGATTGGATTCGCCGGATTGCCCCATTTAATCGCGCCGTTGAGTGATGATTATCAGACGTTGCGGCATTTATTGTATGAGGTCAAAATTGAGGATATTCCGGTGCAAGGTAGCCAGCTTTCATTGGCATTGCAAGAGGCAAGTCGTTGGTTAAAAGGGCAATCGGATAAAACTTCCTACGTGTTGTTATTAAGCGATGGGGAATTTGCTGCGACTGAAGTACAAAAAAGTGTTGCTGAGTTGCCGCAATTTAACTTTCACTTGCACACCTTGGGAATTGGCTCGGTGCAAGGCAAGGAAATCGAATTAGCCGATGGCAGTTGGAAAAAGGATGCGAAAGGTGAAGTCATTTTATCGCGCTTGAATCCGCAAAATTTGCAACAGTTGGCGAATGCCGGTCGGGGGACTTATCGACAAGCGGATTATCGGCAGCAAGATACGCAAGCAATTTTAGAAGCCATTCAACGAGATAATACCGAATTAGACAAAGATAAAACAGTGCAGAAATTATGGCATGAACGCTTTTATTTGTTGGTCATCGCAATGATGGTGTTGTTATTGATGAAATTTCGCCGCTCAGTCGTTCTTTCGGAAAAATAGGATGTATTTCAATTGGAGAAATGAGATGAAAATATCAAGGCTGATGACCTTAATTATCCTTGGTTTTAGCGTAAACGGTGCGCTGGGCAAACAAATCAATCAACAAGAAGAATTAAACCCTTTGTTGCAGATGACCCTAGAACAATTGATGCAAGTCACGGTTACTATCGCTTCTAAAACTGAACAAACGGTTGCTCAAGCACCTTCTTCGGTCACTGTGTTTACCCGTAGCCAAATTGATGCTTTGGGGATGACTACGTTGGATGAATTACTGAATTACATGGCAGGCACTCAAATGCTGTTTGATGTGGTGCCCAACGGGCCATCCAGCCACACCTCAGTGCGTGGATCGGTTGGATTTGGCAATGATGTGTTGTATCAACTCAATGGGCAACGTTTGAACAACTACCACAGCAATGCTGCCAACATGATTTATCGTCGTATTTCTTTGAACAATGTGGAAAAAATAGAAGTCATCCGCGGGCAGGGATCAGCACTGTACGGTTCCGGCGCATTTGCAGGAGTTGTCAATATCATCACCACCGATGCTAACCACAATTATAATGAGGTGACGGTGGAAGCGGGAGAAAATCAGAGTATTCGGGCTGCCGCCAATTTTAGCCATAACACTGGGAAATGGGGAATCGCCGTCTCTGCCCAAACCATGAGCGATGATGGTCAAAGCTATTCAGGGTTGTATGATCGCTTCAATCGCACCGGCGGCAATGCCCATGACCCCCGGCACGGTCACGACCTGATGTTGACCGCGAATTATGGTAACTTGAAGTTTAGCGTCCTCAACACGGCATACAAAACTGAAGATTACTACCTCTTCCGTGGCGGTCTCAGTCCTCGCAATTATTTGAAAACCGGCTCAACCCTCTTCGATCTTAGCTATCAGCATCAGATTGGCACTTCCTTGAAAGGTCATTACCGTCTAGGGATGCAGCAGGGTAAAGTAGATGGTGCAACCTTAAGCGGGTTGGGTAATAGTGTTCCGTTCCCACAAAATGATGTGTTGGTTGGACCGGATTTTGAACACAATATGCACAACGGCGAAGCCTATTGGGTCTGGGAGGCACATCCCGCACACACGTTGACCTTTGGTTTCAATCGCGAGGAAGCAAATTCTCCACGCGCCTACACTCAGTCCAATTATAATCTCTTTGCTGGGTTTCAGCCTTTCCCGTATTTAAGCGTGGTTACTCCACTACTTTCAGGAAAACGCTTGGTAGCAGACGAAAAGGTGGTTATCAACGGGCTATTTGTCCAAGACGAATGGCGTGTCAATGATACTTGGTATCTGACTACCGGTTTGCGTTATGACGACTACAATCTATCAGACAGTGTGTTCAGTCCCAGAGTGGCACTGGTGTATCGCGCCAACGAGTTGGAGGTTTTTAAGCTACTGTATGGTCAGGTATTTAATGCACCTTCACTGACTGCGTTATACAACACCACCGACGGTAACCCAAATATAGAACCGGTTTGACATCTTTAAAACCGAAGTTTATACC
>DYNO01000018.1:0-24081 GCA_020721025.1 Thiomargarita sp.
TTTCGCCGTAAATACGTTTGTAGTGAATGATGAGAGACACACATGAAGATAACTCCCTTGATAACGCGTGAAATAAGCCCCACTAACCAATTAATTAATGAAGATTCTAGTATGAGCTAGAGTATAGCCCAAGTCAGAAAAAAGTGTAACGAGTTAGTGAGGAAGGGATTAAAAAACACGACAAGCGGATAGTTTGCAGGAATTATACCCTTCAGAATCCTGTACTATTATTTGCCTAAAAAAGGCTTCGCTAACTCACAAATCTCATCAACCCGAAATTGTTCTGCTAAATGACGGAGTTGTTGGGTCAACGGGAGCAAATGAGATTCTTGTTCTAACAACGCAACTTGTCCCAAAATGCCTTCAACGTCCCCCATCATGCCCAGATCATACAATATTGCTGCTTGTTCAGAAGTCAAAACACTAGCAATTGCCACCTCTGGTATATCCGCTGTGGAATCCGTTGCTTGAGGTTGATATTTCGGAGCGACATCTATTTCATAAAGCCATTCTAATTCCAGATATTTTTGCAGCACTTCGAGTAATAATTCAAAACGTATTGGTTTAGTGAGAAAATCACTGCACCCTGCCGTGAGACTTTCCGTCTGATCACAATCGAAGACACTCGCAGTCGCAGCCACCACTGGAATATGTTTGAATTCTACCGACTTTTTCAAACGACGGGTCAATTCAAATCCATCCAACACCGGCATCACCAAGTCAGTGAGAATTAAATCTGGATAAGGTCGATGAGTTGTAGTCAATTGTTGTAATTTTTCCAATCCGTCAGCCCCGTGAATTGCCTCAATCAACGTAAATCCCAGCGGTTGTAATAACTTAACGATGACCGAACGATTTTCCCATTTGTCATCAACAACCATGAGTTTGAATTGATAATGCGCCGGATGTTGCAACGCCCGATATCCCGTTACCATTGTTTGTTCTTCGTGCGTTGAGTTGACCAAGTATTTTGATTCTTCTAGGTTTAAGTCTATCCAAAAGATACTCCCTCTTTCCAACGTACTTTCCACGCCCAAAATGCCACCCATCATCTCAACTAACTTTTTCGTGATGGATAAGCCCAAACCCGTCCCTTCCGCACGATACCTTTCGTCGCCCACTTGTTGAAATGGGTCGAAAATTTTATCCAATTCCTCCTGCGCAATCCCTACTCCAGTGTCTTCAATTTGAAAGCGAATTCTATCCTCATGATAACCCACTTTAAGTGTGACTCCGCCCTGTTTGGTGAATTTCACTGCATTGCCGAGCAAATTGATCAGTACCTGACGCAACCGTTTTTCATCAGAACGAATGCCTTCGGGAAGATAAGATAACCGATTGAAATAAAAAGAAACTCCTTTTTGTTGGGCGCGCATCTGAAATAATTCGACAATGCCTTGTAAAAACTCGCTAAAATGAACATCGGTGATGTATAACTCAATCCGATTCGCTTCAATTTTCGCCAAATCCAACACATCGTTAATCAAGGTGAGCAAATAATCGCCACTGCGCTGAATAACTTTCACACCTTCGCGTTGGTCGGAATTCAATTGCTTGTCTCGCAATAAAATTTGGGCATAGCCTAAAATACCGTTCAACGGCGTGCGTAATTCGTGGCTCATGTTAGCGAGAAAGGTACTTTTGGCTTGATTTGCGAATTCCGCCGCTTGTTTGGCTTCCAATAATTTCTGTTCCGCTTGCTTGCGTTCGGTAATGTCTTGCACAAAGGTGCATAAATATTCTAATCCATTGAAATATAAATAGACTCCGCGCACTTCGACTGGGAAAATTGAACCATCCTTGCGTCGATGTAAGCTTTCTATGGCAAACCCCAGCGTTTTCTTAGTGTTTTCCCAAATTCCATACCATCTTTCTGGGGAAACACTCGGATCAATGTCCATAACGGATAAATTAATCATTTCTTCATGGTTATAGCCCAACATCTGACATTCAGCTTGATTCACATAGATAAATCGACCATTGGGATCAGCCCATTCAATGGCATCGGGGGAATTGTCGAAAGTAAATTGAGCTAACCGAAGTTGCGCTTCTGCTTGTTTTCTTTGAGTTAAATCCCGCGTAATGCCAATAAATCGGTCATCAGTCTCGTTAAAACGGATGTATTGCAGAAAAATCTCAACCGGATAAAAACTACCATCTTTGCGACGGAATTCAGCTTCAAACGAAACTCCTGCCTGTTTTCCTTCGATAAGTAATTGACGAGTGTGAAATAATTGTTGTTGATCAACGTGTGGTGCCAAATCAAATGGGGTCAGTTCTAAAAATTCCTCGCGGGTATAACCTAACTGATTGATTGCACCCTGATTGGCATAAAAATATTTGGACGTTTTGGGATCATTCATCAACACACAATCCAGTGTTAAATCTAGGGTGGACTTAAATTGATATAACTCGCGATTTGTCCGCTCCAATTCTTCTTTTGAGTGTTGCAAGGCTTCTTCAGCTCGTTTGCGTTCACTGATATCAACAATCACGCCCAACGTTTCCAACAAGTTGCCTTGTTCATCGCGAACCAATGACGCGGCATACAAATCTCCCCAAAATATGCTGCCATCTTTGCGTTGATAACGTTTTTCGAGATGATAGTTTTCAATTTCACCCAAGACGAGTTTTTCTACATGAAATCGAGTTAAATCAATATCTTCATGGTAGGTAATGTCCGAATTTGTCAGTTGATAAAATTCTTCAAGGGTGTAACCGAACAAACGTAACATTGTGCCATTCGCATGAGTAAATTTCCATGACTTGTCAACAATACATAATCCTAACGTATTGGTTTCAAAAATCTTTTGTAATCGTTGTTCACTCTGACGCAACGCGATTTCTGTTTGCTTCAATGTCGTAATATCGGTTAATACTTCAAAACGTACTAGCTCTCCGTCCGTCCAATAAATGGCGCGATCTTGCACATAGTACCAATGTTTTGTAATTGGATTTTGAAATTCCCATGTATAAATCTCTGTAGGTTTTCCTTCTTGAGTCAATAATTTATGATTGGTGCAGAAACCACATTGTCCCACTTGACCAGGGTGTAAGGTCTGCCAACAAATTTTTCCCGCCACATCGTCGCCAAGTAATTTTTTCGCGCAGGCATTGGCAAATAAAATTTCAAATGTTTGGAGATCAACCACATACATGAATAGTTCCAAACTGTCTAACACCGTTGCGAATTTCACCTGCTCGGCTTGTAGCAACTGAGTTTTTTCTTGCAATTCTTGTGTGCGCGCTTGGACATCTTCGGACAATCGCCGGTTAAAATCTTCTAATAATTTCTCAGCTTGCTTGCGTACCGTGACATCTTCGGTCGTTCCTAAAATACCAATCACTTGACCATTCGCATCATGTAGGGGAATTTTGCTGCGATTGAACCAATATTCAACGCCTCTTATCGTCATCCGTTCTAAGTATTCGATTTTAGGCTCATTTGACGCAAGCACTTCGCGATCTGCCGCAACCAATTTTTCTGCCTGTTCGTGCCAAGGTAATTCGTAATCGGTCTTGCCAACCACTTCATTTTGATGCGTAAGGTTCGCAAATTTCAGTAATGCTTGATTGCAACCCTGATAACGGCTGTTGACATCCTTCCAAAATACTATCTGCGGAATATTGTTAATAATCAGTTTCAATAAATCTTGCTGTTGACGCAATTCGTCTTCGGCATGTTTTTGTGCAGTGATGTCGTACAATACGAGCATCAAATTTTCTGCGTGCCCGTCGCGGTTATAGAGCGGCAATTTTAACGTATTCGATAAAATAAAACCGTGGGTGGTTGTCACTTTTTCGACAGGAATTTCAACCAGTTGATGCCCTGCGACTACGGCTTCGTCCACCCTTCGATAATTTTCTGCTTCTTGTTGATTTGAAAATAAATCGAAATCCGTTTTACCTAATATTTGTTCACGATCAATCCCAAAGAGGTGTTCCATCCGTTTGTTCCACAGCGTGAAACGAAATTGATCAGTAACATTTTTGATACACAGTGCGACGGGTAAGTTATCCACAATCTGATTTAAGAAGTTACGATTTTCATGGAGTTCACGATTGATTGCTTCACGTTGATGCATTTCTGCCTGTAATAGGCGCGTTTGTTCACCCAATTCAAAAGATTGCGCTTGCAATTCTTCATTTTGCGCGGCAATTTCTTCGGTCTGCTTCGCAACTTCCTGTTGTAGCATTTCAATCAAGTTGCTCCCCAGAATCGCGCTCATCTGGTTAAAGGCTTGTGTCAATTGTCCGATTTCATCTTGAGAATGAACAGGCACGGAAACATTAAAATTCCCCTGACTGACTTGTCGTGCAGCACTTTGCAATTGCTTGATAGGTCGGATGATGCGACGGGTGAGAAAGAACATCCCCACGACAGCGATAGTCAATAAAACCATTGCTAACATGGTAGTAAAATTGCGAATCAATCTAACTTGGGCAAATGCTTGTTGTTTTGAATAATGAACAACGAGAGTCCAGTCATTGCCAGAAAAATCTAAGTAACCCTCTTGTTTTTTAGTCGCGTAGAAGGTATCTTCTAAAGTATGAGGTAAGTTACCAATTGCCGATTCTTGAACAAGTTGGTTGGGTAAACTTTGTTGCTGCAAAATGTTTTTGTAGTCGTCATCCGAGTAGATGAGTAAGCCATTTTTATCAATTAACTCAATATGTTGAGTGGATTTTGTTGTTTTATCATTGTTAGATAAGTTAAAAATTTGATGGAGCTGGTGAATAGGAAAATATGCCACCACCGCGCCCAGAAATTGTTCGCCATTCATGACCGGGGCTGCAAAAATTAATATCGGTTCTTTCAGATGAGGATCAAAATAGGCATCTTTGGCAATACTCATTTGACGACGCTCAAATACATCATCAACCCATGCTTTTTGTGGTGCAGCTTCACCCAAGTGCAAATCAGACGAATCGGCAATTTTAATTTTATTAGCGTCAAAAAAAGAGAAGGCTAAATAGATGCGATACACATCACGAAATTGACGCAGCCGTTGGGCAATCACTGATGGTTGATCTAAATTGGATTTGATGACGGGACTGGAAGCCAAGATTTGAATATCGCCTTGTCGTTCAAATAAATTCCGATTTAGCTTGTCGATGCTGTAGCTTGCATTGTTATTTAAGTCCTTGATAATTTCATCGGTAATCATTTTAACCGTACTGACATAGAGAAAAATTCCAAACGGAAGGAGTATTATCAAGTTAAATGTAAGAAAAATCAGAAAAATTTTGGTGGCGAATTTCATAGCAATAGATATTATGCTGCATAAGGGATGAAGAAAGTGACAAGGATTTGAACTCAGTAGAAATTATAAACGAATCAAACTATCTTTAGATTTAGGACGCGATTGCATAATAATTATCGCAAAATGAAATGTTTTTATCCAACCACACTTAAATTTTTAGTCAATTTTTGGGATAAACCGCTAGGGCAAGCGCATATAAAATTTTTCGATTTCAACAATTTCAAAAAGTTGCGATAATAAACTCAAGTAAAATACCAACTGTAACTTATTGATTTTAAAGGTTGTGCGTTTGCTCTGTAGAACCACCTTACGCAGTTCTGGAAAAGAAGAAATGTGATATAATGACAAGGAAAAATGTTGATCGCGATTGAAGACGAATAAATGCCCGTCCTGTTACCATAACACTTGACAACAGATAACTTAGGTTGCTATTGATTTACAGGATTTTTATGTTATTGGCACACAAAGTAGAATTGCGACCCAAGCCCGATCAGCTTGATTATTTTGAGAAATCCTGCGGTCATTATCGACATTGTTGGAATCACATGCGAGCATGGTTTAGCCAGCAAGATTCCGATGGGAATTATATTTTCAAATGGTCAAAAGCTACGGCATATCAATTCTATCTGAAAGTTTTGCGAGTCGAATTTCCTTGGTACAGTGAAGTTTCATCGGTAATAACTGCAAGAAGTATCATTAAAAAGTTTTCGATCATCACCCAAACCAAAGACTGAAATACCCGTAAATTCCTAATGATCACCTTACGCAATCTCGCATTACGCCGTGGCGTTAAATTATTGTTTCAAGAAGTTAATCTTACTTTTCATGCTGGGCAAAAAATCGGTTTCGTTGGGGCAAATGGCTGTGGCAAATCCAGTTTATTTGCACTGTTGCGAGGTGAATTACAAGCCGATGCAGGGGATGTCAATTTGTCGGGAAAGCTCAAAATCGCCCACGTACAGCAAGAAATGCCCAGCACAGATCGCAGCGCGCTCGACTATGTGCTTGATGGAGATGGAGAATTACGAGACATTGAAGCCGCCTTGCTCGCCGAACCCGATGGAATTCACGCCGCCGAACTGCACGCCCGTTTTGAAACCATTGGCGGTTACACGGCTCAGGCAAGAGGTGCCCAATTGTTGCATGGATTGGGTTTTACGTCGCAAGATGAGCAAAAACCCGTCAATCACTTTTCTGGCGGTTGGCGGATGCGCTTGAATTTAGTACAAGCCTTGATGTGTCGCTCCGAAGTTTTATTGCTTGACGAGCCAACTAACCATCTGGATTTAGACGCAGTTTTATGGTTTGAGCAGTGGTTGAAGCGTTATCCCGGCACATTGCTGTTAATCTCGCATGATCGCGACTTCTTGGATGCCGTCGTGGATCACATTGCCCATGTTTCAGATAAAAATATTTATTTATATACAGGGACTTACAGCGATTTTGAGCGTCAACGAGCAGAAAAGTTGACTTTGCAGCAAGCAATTTATGAAAAACAACAGCGGGAAATTGCCCACATGCAGGATTTTGTGGCACGGTTTCGCGCGAAAGCGACCAAGGCAAGACAAGCGCAAAGTCGATTAAAAGCCCTCGCTCGTATGGAAGTCATTGCACCCGCGCATGTTGATTCGCCATTTGACTTTGAATTTCAACCACCTGCAAGTGTTCCCTCAGTTTTATTAAATTTGGATGAGGTCAGTCTCGGCTATCAAGAGCCCATTTTAGAAAAAGTGACTTTGCAAATTGTGGCGGGAATGCGGGTCGGTTTGTTAGGCGCGAATGGTGCAGGTAAATCGACCCTGATAAAATGTCTCTCCGGTTTACTCAAGCCATTGAACGGAAAAATAATTTTTCATGAAAATTTGAAAATCGGCTATTTTGCCCAACATCAAATTGAACAATTGGAAAATGATCACTCTGCGCTCTATCATGTACAACGGTTGGATGCGCAGGCGACGGAACAAAGTATTCGTAACTTCTTAGGTGGCTTCGCTTTTCGTGGTGATATGGTGGATTGTCCAATTGCGCCATTTTCTGGAGGTGAAAAAGCACGGTTAGCATTGGCATTATTGGTGTGGCAACGTCCGAATTTATTATTATTAGACGAGCCAACCAACCATCTGGATTTAGACATGCGTCACGCGCTTACGGTGGCATTGCAAGATTATGAAGGTGCCCTAGTGATTGTATCGCATGATCGCCATTTGTTACGCACTACTACAGATCAGTTATTTTTAGTGGCTAATCAACAAGTTAAACTGTTTGATGGTGACTTAGATGATTATCGACAATGGTTGCTTGAAGAGAAAAAAAATGCTGAAAATAAACTCTTGCCACAAGTTTCTCGTGAGGAAAAAAAGCGCAATGATGCTGCCCAACGGGAACAACGGCGTGGCTTGCAGAATAAGCTAAAACAGCTTGAAAAACAATTAGAAAAACTATCTTCTGAAAAAAATCAATTGGAAACTTTATTGGCAGATCCAGCGGTTTACTCTGATAAAGTCAAAATTCGTGATTATTCGCAACAACGGGTTGAAATTATACAGCAATTACAGCAAGTTGAAGATAATTGGTTGGAAGTTTGTGAAACGCTGGAAACTTTGCTATAAATTCTCTTTTTTGTGATTTTTTGTGCTTTCACGGATTATTGTTATGAACTATCTTATTCGTGTCGCAATTATCAGTTTTGTAGTGTTCATCGTGTGGTCGATAGTCCGTCGCGCCGCGCAACAAGAAGCTGAGGAGCAGCGACCCGTGCCCAAATTAACCCCGGAAGTAAAACAGAGTAAAATGTTACGTTGTGATGAGTGTGGTGTGCATTTTCCGCAAGAAGAATCTGTTCAGGTAGGTAAAAAAATCTTTTGTTGTGAAGAACATAAGAAACAAGCCTTGCAAAGATTATCAGATTGAGTTGTTGGATAATCTCCTTCTTTCAAAAAATTTTTGGATGATAAAATGTTTGGATTTGGCAAGAAAAAAACAGATGTCGTGGAAACAACAGCAGAACCGCTTGAAACGGTTGAAACTTTGGTCGTTGAACCGCCAAAAGTTGAAGAAGTACCGAGTAAATTAGGGTTCTTTGCGCGTTTGACCTCGAACAGTACCGCAGAATCATCAGGAGAACCTGTCGCTGAAGTGAGCCAACCCACTGAAGTTTCTAAAAAATTGGGACTGTTTGCGCGTTTGAAACAAGGATTAAGTCGCACGCGGGAAGGATTGACTAAGGGATTGGCGAATTTGTTTTTGGGTAGAAAGGTCATTGATGCGGAACTGCTTGAAGATATTGAAACTTTATTGCTGACAGCAGATGTGGGGATTGAGTCCACGCAGGTGTTGATAAATGATTTGACTGATCGCGTGTCGCGCAAGCAATTGGCTGATCCTGAAGCATTATTTCAGGCATTAAAGCAGAATATGATCAATATTTTGTCGCCGGTGGAAAAACCGCTGGTATTGCCACCGAAAACGGGAAAACCGTTTGTAATTCTGATGGTTGGCATCAATGGTGCGGGCAAAACGACGACCATCGGTAAATTGGCAAAACGTTTTCAGGCTGAAGGGCGGTCGGTGATGTTGGCGGCGGGCGATACCTTTCGTGCTGCGGCGGTAGAGCAGTTGAAAGCGTGGGGTGAACGTAATCAAGTGACTGTTATTGCTCAACATTCTCGTGCTGATTCGGCTTCGGTGATTTATGATGCGTTGCAGGCTGCGATAGCCCGTAAAGTGGATATTTTGATCGCAGATACCGCCGGACGGCTCCACACCCAAGGTAACTTGATGGAAGAGTTGAAGAAAGTATCTCGCGTCATTAAAAAATTGGATGAAACTGCGCCACATGAAACAATGTTGATTGTCGATGCGGGCACGGGACAAAATGCGCTGACTCAAGCTCGTCAGTTTCATCAAGCAGTTAATTTAACAGGAATTACGGTGACGAAATTGGATGGTACAGCAAAAGGTGGGATTATTTTTGCGATTGCGAAGCAAGTGGGTCTGCCATTGCGATTTATTGGAGTGGGTGAGCAGTTGGATGATTTGCGTAGCTTTGAGGCAGAAAATTTCGTATCGGCATTGTTAAGTCGTGATTAGTATTGAAAAAATTGGGTGGGTAATTATCAATTTTATCATCCACCCTAATCTGTATTGACTACTTAATTTTATCTGTGATGTTAATTCAAACCGTGTCGTACAAAGTTCCTCATCCAATTGAAAATTCGGCAAATTTTGCTTCAAATACTCATTGAGATAAACGTTGTGCGAGGGTTGCCACCCGTTTACCTAGGGCTCGACACAGTTTTTGTTCAGATTCGGATAAACTATTTTTATTGTCTGCTCCAACAAAATAGCTTGCACCGTAGGGCGTTCCACCTGATTTTGTGGTGATCAGTTCCGTTTCAGTGTAGGGCAATCCGACAATAATCATACCGTGATGGAGTAGCGGTAACATCATTGATAATAAAGTTGTTTCTTGCCCGCCGTGAAGCGAAGAGGTGGCAGTAAAAACCGCAGCGGGTTTGTTGACCAACGCGCCTTTTAACCACAGTCCGCTTGTTTGGTCTAAAAAATATTTCAATGGGGCTGCCATGTTACCAAAGTGTGTCGGACTGCCGAGAATCAAACCGGCACAATTTTCCAAATCTTCTAGGGTGACATAGGGCGCGCCTTCGCTAGGAATTTCAGCGGCAACGGCTTCGCATACCGCGGATACGGGAGGTACGGTGCGAATGACTGCTTGACAATGTGGAGTTTCTTCAACCCCTCGAGCAATTTTTTGTGCCATCTGCGCGATATGTCCGTATCGACTATAATATAAGATTAAAATGTTTGACATCGCTCTTGTTCCTTAAAGTAGTAGGTAAAATTATTCGTACTTTGAGTTGTGTCACCCACTCATCATTTTCGATGATAATGAGATTGCATCAACTGATAAAAATGGGGTAGTCACTGCACTCGATATAAGTATTTTGCGCTAGGCAAGTTATTGTATAGTAGAATAAAAATCAATAAATTAACTTTTGTTAAGAAAAAATGATCGGAATCGCAGATGAAGCATACTAGCTTACTCATCAATGTATTCGTGCTTCAGACAATTCTGGCAGGTTGCGCAACCCTACCTACGCAAGAAATGAGTGATGCGCGTCAAGCCATCAAGGCAGCCCATGGAGCAAAAGCTGAATTATATGTGCCCGGTGGACTGCTACATGCGGAGCAAGATTTATCTCAAGCGGAACAGGATTTGGCGCGCGGACAGTTTAAGCAAGCCCGACAACACGCCTTAGCGGCAAAACAACGGGCAGTGACTGCGTATGAAGCCTCAATGACGTTAGAACATGCCAAAATCGTCTGGCAAACGATAGCCAATTTGGATCAGCACGCTGCCACAAATCAAACGTTATTAGCCCAAGCCGAGACTGCCGCATTACAGGGGGAGGTGGATAATATTTTGCAACTGGCAACCGCCGCCTTACAGCAAGGCTATGAAACATTGAATCAGGTCTATTTAACCCAAGCACTCAACATGATGAATAAATGGAAATCTCTGCATCGCACGCTTTATCCGGGGGAGACGGCTATTTTGGAACTGGCACAACAAGCCTATCAAAAAAATGAAGGGAAACAAGCATTTGATTTAATGAAAAGTTTGTCAATTAGTCAGTAATGGATATTAACTTGATCACTTATTGAGAATCAAAAATATTTCCCAAATTTCGATGTGCAACACCATCTTTGATGGTAGAATATGACGAAGTTCTGAGCACGTTATTTTGATAAAATTTGCACGGTGGAACTTTCGGATTGATGCTCGCGTAGGAGTTACGCATTGACGAAAATAATTATCGCTAAAATAATAAATTACGACAATTATTTTTTAATCAATTATCGTCGCTCTTGATTCTGAAGTAATTTAAATATTTTTTTCTAAAAAAATTAGGAGAGGGTGTTGTCTCATCAGTAATCAATTGATTTTGCACTGAACCAAAAATAATACCGGTCTTGCATCCTTTTTGTACTTTCAACCATAAATTTTTAATTAACGACGTATGAAAGTGAAATAAAATCAATCTATTACCATCAAAAAATGATATTTCTACGACGCACAACCCAATTCATAATTTCTGATGTCAAATCTGCCTAAATAAGAATGATAAAATAATTTTATAAGAAATCTTTGATAACTCGTTGAAATCTGTTATAGTTATTCTAACAGCTTCTTAGGATTAAGTCGGACAAACTGATGCTGATTTAGCCTAACCAGAAAATTTAACACCTAAATTATTATTCATAGGCAACGTATGTGTTTTTTGCAACTATTTCAATGGCTAAAACACACAATATTCAGTAAATATATACTTATTCATTGTGTTGTGTTCACTTTGATCTCAATCATGTTTCCTATCAGTCAAGCAGCACCGGCAGCACAAGAGTATCAAATTAAAGCTGTTTTTTTATTTAACTTTGTTAATTTCATTACTTGGCCTGCAAACTCTTTCAAACAAGAGAGTGACCCATTTCGTATTTGCCTCTTGGGTGAAGACCCGTTTGGGGTGGTGCTCGATTTAACTGTAGAAAATCACACGATTGAAGGTAGAGACTTGAAAGTATTACGTTTAAAAGATATTCAAATGACACGAAACTGCCAAATTCTATTCATCAGTGATTCTGAACAAGCGCGGCACAAAGATATTCTAAAAGCCATTCGTAATTTACCGATACTTAGCATTGGGGACAACGCTGATTTCATTCAACAGGGTGGTATGATTAAATTTTTTAATCACAATAATAAAATACGTTTAGGAGTAAATCCTGACGCACTTGAGACTGTTGGACTCAAAGCGAATGCAAACTTATTAAATTTGGCAATCATTGAGCGCGTCGGAGCAGGGAAATAATATGATAAGTTTTGCTAATTTGTCGATCAAACATAAACTTATTCTCATCACCATGTTGATCAACATCATTGCCTTGCTGGCAGCCTCTGCGTTTTTTGCAGCAAATGAAGTGGCTTCCTTACGCAACGCGATGGTACGAGATTATTCCGTGTTAGCCCGCGTGATCGGTGCGAATACCGTGGCTTCGCTGGTATTTTTTGAATCAGAATCCGCCGAAAAAACCCTTTCTGCCCTTTCTGCCGAGCCTCATGTCACCGCCGCGGTGATTTATGACCGACATGGGCAAATTTTCGCGGAATATCGACGTAGCGATCAAAAGCAACTGGTCGCCCCTAAAGTCGAAGAGCCCGGACATCAATTTACGCACACTAACCTTGATTTGTTTGAAGCCATTACATTCAACAAGGCACAAAAAATCGGAACGTTGTATATCCAATCTGATCTCCAAAAAATCAATCAGTTACTCTTAGAATACGTTGGCATTGTCGCGGCAATTCTTGCGATTTCTTCCCTACTTGCCTTTTTTCTCGCCACTCGACTGCAAGCACTCATTTCTCGTCCTATTTTACATTTAGTTTCAATCGCGGACTCAGTTACCAAAAACAATGATTACAGCATTCGCGCCAAACGCTACGGAAGCGATGAATTGGGCATGTTGGTGGACGCGGTGAATGAAATGTTGGCACAAATTCAAAATCGCGACCAGATGTTAGCGCGACACCGTGAAGAATTGGAAGAAGAAGTTAAATTACGCACTGCCGAATTATCAAGAATTAACATCGACTTAGAAGAAATGGTCGAAGACTTACAAGAAGCCAAGGAAGCCGCCGAAGTCGCCAGTCGCACCAAGACTGAATTTCTCGCCAATATGAGCCATGAAATTCGCACACCACTCAACGCCGTCATCGGCATGACCGGATTATTGTTAGAAACGGATTTAAGCAGTGAACAATTAGATTTTGTCGAAACCGTGCGCACCAGTGGCGACTCATTGTTATCGTTAATCAATGATATTTTAGACTTTTCCAAGAACGACGCGGGCAAGTTAGAACTCGAAGTGCATCCGTTTAACGTTCGAGAATGTGTTGAATCCGCGTTAGAACTCGTGGCACCGAAGACAGCCGAAAAAGGTTTAGAATTAACCGCTTACTTCGACAAACACGTACCGATTCACTTATCGGGCGATGTCACTCGGTTGCGTCAGGTATTGGTCAACTTGCTCAGTAACGCAGTGAAATTTACTGAAAAAGGCGAAATTGTGGTAATGGTATCGGGGCATTTCTTGGGCAATGGCAAGGTCGAAATGTATTTTGCCGTGAAAGATACCGGCATCGGCATTCCCACCGACCGGATGGATCGGCTATTTCGCTCGTTTAGTCAAGTAGATACCTCCACCACACGCAAATATGGCGGCACGGGTTTGGGACTGGCAATCAGTAAACACCTGTGTGAATTGATGGGCGGGCGGTTGTGGGTGGAAAGCGAAATGGATAAGGGATCGACCTTTCACTTTACCATTTTGACCAATGCAATTTCACAGGAAACAGTTGAATTTAAAGATAAACAATTGGCACTGGCACACAAGCGCGTCCTGATTGTTGATGATAATTACACTAACCGTCGTATCCTCAGTTTACAAGTGCAATCGTGGGATATGGATGTAGAATCAGCGATGTCGGGGGAGGATGCGTTGGAAAAACTCAGCCATACTCCGCAACCCTTTGATATTGCTATCCTAGACATGCAGATGCCAGAAATGGACGGCTTGATGCTGGCACAGCAAATTCGCAAAAATCACGGCAGTGTCATGCCCTTACTCATGCTGACCTTGCTGAGTCGTCAACAAACCGCAATAGAACCCGGACTCTTTGCTGCTTACTTGGTGAAACCAGTCAAATCCTCGCAACTCTTTGATTGTCTAATTGATATTTTTTCACAAAAGAATATTCGCGCCAATTATCGAGTCGAAGCCAGACCACGCGAATTGTTGACAGTAGAACATCGACCTTTACGCATTTTGCTGACTGAAGATAATGTGACGAATCAGAAGGTTGCGTTGCTATTGTTGAAAAAAATGAACTATACCGCCGATGTTGCCGCCAACGGGCTGGAAGCGGTACAAGCAGTGTCTCGTCAACAATACGATGTCATTTTGATGGACGTGCAAATGCCTGAAATGGATGGATTTCAAGCCACCCAACAAATTCGCCTACGCAACGATCCTCATCGTCCTTATATCATTGCCATGACTGCCCACGCCATGCGGGGTTATCGCGAAAAATGCCTTGAAGCGGGAATGGATAACTACGTGACCAAGCCGGTGCGTCCCGAGGAATTGGCGGCGGCATTGCTGCGTTGTCCCCATGCGCTTGTCAAGGTTGAATCGGAGCAGAAAACTGCGATTTCTCCCGACTTGCCAGCGCAATCACTGACATCCGCTCAATCTGCAATTCTACCCAAGCAACCGATTGAAACCAAAGTTGATAATACGTCAGAAAAGATCAAAGAACTTACCCTGAAAATTCGAGAGGCATTGGAAGCCTTGGTGGGCGATGATGATGAATTGTGCGCTGAGTTAATTCAAACTTATCTGGAAGGTAGCACCACGTTAACCACTGATTTACAAACTGCGGTGCCTGAAAATAATCCAAAGAAAATGGAACATGCCGCGCACAGTTTAAAATCCAGTAGTGCCAGTTTGGGAGCAACTCAGTTAGCAGACTTGGCAAAATATTTGGAAAAACAAGGACGTAATGGTGATATGTCCGATGCCGCCGTCAAGGTGGCGGAATTATTACAGGAATATGATGCGGTTTCGCAAGCACTCTGGCAAATTTTGCATAAAACCGATACGCAAGAGGTCGTCGCAACACCGATTGTAGCGCAACCACTCACTACAACTGTCATCATACCGCCGGCAACCGCGACAGATACGTTGGAAACCGAAATTAGAGAATTGTTGGTGGGATTGGTGGGAGAGGACGAACCGCAAATTATTGAAGATTTAATCGTTTTCTATCAACAAGATAGCAAAGTGTTGATGGCACAATTGACCGAAGCGATAGCACAACAGAACATGAAGGAAATTGCCGTTGCCGCGCACACTTTGAAGTCAAGCAGTGCGAATTTGGGTGCGTTGGCATTGTCAGAATTGTGTCAAATTTTGGAGCGACAGGCGCGTAACCACGAATTAAGCAATACAACGATATTATTGTCTGAATTAAAATCAGAATATCAACGTGTTAGTGTGGCTCTACAGCGTATTTTGGATCCAAACGCGATCACTGTCCAACCCGGTCAAATCGCTGCCGCCGTGCCACTCCCGACCGCAGTTACGCCACCACTGATTACAGCAGAAATTGTGTTAGCCCAACAGATCAAGCAAAGTTTGTTGGAAATGATTGGCACAGATGATTTTGATATTATTCAAGAATTGTTACAAACCTATCTTGATGATGTTGAGCCATTGATGCAATCTATTCGTCAAGCCATTACGACCAATCATGCCATGATGTTGTCTCAAGCAGCACATACCTTGAAATCAAGTAGTGCCAATTTAGGGATCAATGAACTGTCCGAATTTGCCGCGCAATTGGAACAACAAGGCAAAACCAGCGATATGGCGATGAGTGCCACCGTTTTAGCACAATTAGAAGTTGAACATGCGAAAAGTTTGTTAGCTATCAATCTATTACTGCAAAATGATCAATCTGTTTTTGAACAAATTTCATCAGATCAAACTTCGCCATCCTCGCCACCTTCATCAGAATTGCAACTCACGGTAGAAGAGGTTGAAAATATTGTAAAAACAACGCTATCTGAATTGATTGGCGACGATCAAGATGACATCATACGTGAATTAATCAGCACCTATAAAAGTGATGCCGCAGCGTTGATGCAGACTATCCGACAAGCGGTAACACGCTATAATATCAATGAGTTGAGCACCGCACTGCGTACTTTCAAGTCTATCAGTGGCAATTTGGGTTTGCAACGATTAAGTGAACTTGCGGGGGAATTAGAAACTCATGCGATAGGGCAGTCGTTAGATGGTATGGCACAATTGATCGCTTTAGAGCAAGCCTATCAAGTGGTACAGCAGGCTTTGGATAAGTTGTTGGGCATGGCGACCGAGAGTCAGGAACTGATTGAATCTCAAAATGAAACTCCGAATTTATTACTGGATGGCAATGTTTGGGTGTTGTCCTTGCCAGACCCCGCCGAGGTGAAATTGTTGGTGGTGGATGATCAACCTTATGATACTTTGTTATTGAGTAGTTATTTAAAAGATGAAGGTTATCAAGTGCTTACTGCAAATACTGGACAGGACGCGCTGAATATTGTATTTAATGAATCTCCCGATATTGTGCTATCCGATGTGATGATGCCTGGCATGGATGGATTTGAAGTGTGTCATCGTATCAAGCAAAATCAACGTAGCGTCTTGATTCCAGTGGTTTTAATTACTGCGCTGGATGGGCAAAGCGACCGGATTAAAGGGATTAAGGCGGGGGCGGATGAATTTTTGTCGAAGCCGATTAACCGCGAAGAATTGATGGCGCGGGTGCGGTCATTGTTGCGTTATCAGCGGGCGCGGGCGCAGTTGGAAGAGGCACAAAAAGAACATCTCAAGAGCATGTTTAAACGTTACGTGTCGCCAAAATTGGTGGACGAAATTTTGATTCATCCCAGCAAGGCTGAATTTGCCCTCGTTGACCAACAAAATCGGTTGGATGCGGTGATTTTATTTGCAGATTTACGTGGTTTTACGGCAATGTCGGAGCTATTACAGCCAAGAGACGTGGTGAAATTACTCAACGAATTTTTTACAATGTTGACTGAAGTTGGCTATCGTTATGACGGCACCAGTTTTAATATGTCAGGTGATTGTTTATTAATTGGTTTTGGCGTGCCGTTTCATCAAATCAATGCCGCGCAACGTTCGATCAATGCCGCAATTGAAATACAGTCAGAATTTGTGAAATTGGAAGAAGTGTGGCGGGAAACTTACGGAATTAAGGTGGGATTAGGGATTGGGATTAACAAGGGCGAATTGATTGTTGGAAATGTAGGTTCTCCTAACTTCATGAGTTACACTGTGATTGGCGATACGGTGAATGTTGCTTCGCGGTTGGTGAGTATGGCGAAAGATGGAGAGGTCATTTTGTCAAAAACCATTTTAGATGCGTTGGATGATTCGCCGATTGTCCCGTATATTGAAACGCTGGAGCCTGTCAGTTTGAAAGGTAAATCGCAGTTGCAACAAGTCTTTAAGCTGGAAACCCGACATTTGGGCGAAGTCATGGAAAAGTTAATTGTACACTGAACTCAATGCTGAATTATAAGTAATCATTCATGCCACTTTTTATCATCAACAGCAAGCGTAGGGTGTATAAGCGAAGCGTCATACACCGTTGTGAATGTGAACACTTCAGGTGCATGACACTGCGTTTATGCACCCTACGCTTGCTAATAAAATGATTTTGAGACAGAATTATCCGCCAGTAAACTGTTTTGCTACCACATAAACTTCGGAAGAACGACTGCGCGATGCATCGGGTTTCCGTATCATCACTTGTTTAAAAAGCTGTCGTAAGCTCTTGATATACTGATCAGAACCTTCCCCTTGAAACATTTTCGTCAAAAAAGTTCCACCCGGTTTTAATACTTCATGCGCCAAATCTCGCGCCAATTCTGCCAATAACATCGCTCGTGGTTGATCAACTTGCTTCATTCCCATCATATTCGGTGACATATCGGACATCACCAAGTCAGCTTTATGTTCACCCAATAAGTTTAATAGTTCGGCTAAAACGGTTTCTTCCCGAAAATCGCCTTGAATAAAAGTCACATCGGGTAAGGTGTCCATTGGTAAAATATCGAGTGCAATCAAGCGCGTTTGCCCGTTCATTTGTCGCATGACCCACTGTGACCATCCCCCCGGTGCCGCGCCTAAATCAATAATCGTCATGCCGGGGCGAAATAGGTGGTCTCGTTCGTTAATTTGCGCCAATTTATACACCGCCCGCGAACGAAATCCGTCTTGATGTGCTTGTTTTACATACTTATCGGTTTCATGTTCCTGTAACCAACGGGGACTACTTTTGCTCATGGGCGAATCAATCGGTTAAAAAAATCGGTTAAAAAATTAGAATGTCAAGAAAAATTCTGTGATTATCAAAATAATTCGGAGTTGGGCGTAATAAAATATATTTTTAAAACAAGATATTATCGGTCAAGAGCCACAATAATTGATTAAAAAATAAAAAATCAGCGACGGGTTTTTAACTGCTTTGCGTTTAAACAAGTAAGAACGTCATCAATGAATCATTTGCTCTATTGGCGATGATTCAGACAATTTTACCAAAAAGGATAGTATCATGAAAACGTTGACAACCCTGTCTGTTGCAATTCTCCTCAGTTTCACTACACAAGTGACGCTGGCTCGTCCACATCATAATGCTCAAAACTCGACAATGCCACAAAGCGAACAAACTCGTCAAGATCATCATCAAGCACGAGTGACGGAGATTTTGTCTCGGTTCGATTTAAATCAAGATGGACAAATCGGTTTGGATGAAGTACAGTCAATCCACGGTGATGAATTTGCGAAATTGGATTTAGACAGCAACGGGTTGATTAGTTTTGCAGAATTTCAACAAGCCGCTCCTCGTCATGGTGGCATGGGTAAGGGTGGAATGGGTAAAGGCGGACGTGGACATCATCCCCCAGCGATGAACGGTTGCCCAACTGCTGCGACTACCACGACGGATACCACCACCGATACCACAACAACCAGATGTCAACCGCCAGCAGATCGGGCGCAACATCAACAAGCGCATTTTACTCGGTTAGATACGGATGGAGATGGGCAGGTTTCCAAAGCAGAATTTGTTGCCAATTTGCCCCTGTTTGACCGCCATGATTGTGATGAAAATGGGGTAATTACGCAAACCGAATTACTCAATCCATCATGCACAACGACAACCACAACGCAGTAATTGCTATTTCACAATAATGATACCGATAGATGTCTATCTCATTGTTTATTTGGGTGTGAGCCGATGAGCGAATTGACTGATGACGTGCTCATGTCGCAGATTCAGCAACAAGATGAACACGCGCTCACCCTCTTGGTTGATAGACATCTCACTGCATTGCACGCTTTCGCCCGGCGGATGTTGGGAAATACCGCGGATGCGGAAGATATTGTACAAGAAGCATTTTTGCGAGTTTGGTATCGCGCCCACACTTGGCAGCCGGGGCAGGCAAAATTATCAACTTGGTTGCATCGTATCGTGCATAATTTATGTATTGATTTACAACGACATCGCAAAGGCGAAAAGATGAACATCAATATTGAAACGATTCAAGATGAACTTGCTGCGCCCAGCAATACGCCAGAGGAAAATTTGCTTGAAGAACAAACGTCCCAACAAGTCGAGTGTGCCTTGCAAGAATTGCCAGAAAAACAACGCAGTGCCATCATTTTATGTCATTATCAAGGCATGAGCAATCGTCAAGCCGCCGAAGTGTTAAATGTCAGTGTCACCGCCCTAGAATCATTAATGGCGAGGGGACGCAAGACGTTGCGACAAAGATTACAAGCATAAGGAAAGATTTTATGAATAATCAAGAATACGACATGGATGAATCACAATTTGCCCGGATTGTTGCGATATATGGTGGTGAAATACAGCACTTTCCTGAAGAATATCAGGCAGCGGCGCAACAACTTTTAACCCATTCCCATACCGCCCGTCAAACCCAGCAAACGGCATTAACGCTCGATAACTTATTGAATACGGTTAAAATTCCATCTCCTTCGCCCTTGTTACGTCAACGAATTTTACGAGCCGCCCGCGCCGCCACTGCTCCCGATATCTGGCAACGCTTATGGCAATGGACAATCGGCAGTAGCCCAACTGAGTATTTATGGCGACCGGCGGTGACTTTTTTGCTCCCCTTATTGCTTGGTCTGACGATAGGTTTTTATTCCGTGCAAAATATCAACAATGACATTCATGCGCAAACCCCCGCCTCACTGAACATGCAAACCACTTCAATTGAACAAGAAATTGATCTGCTGGGTTTAAGTAACGATGAATTTTCAGGATGGGAGCAATGAATATTAACCGACAAACACTCGTTGCAGTCGTATTATTGACCTCATTGACTTGCAATGTTTTTCTCGGTGGTTTTTTACTCGGCAAACATTTGGGACATCCTCATCGTGGTTTTCCGCCCCCGCCCGGTATGGAACCACCACCGCCAGAATTGAATTTTTTGCGTGAGTTACCGCCCGAAAGTCGCGACAAAATTCGTCCATTGTTGCAAGCGCATAGAAAAGCCATGCAACCAGAATTCGAGCAGATGCGGCAAGCCCAACAAGCCGTTTTTGAGCAGTTAGCGGCTGAAAATTTCAATGCCACCGCGTTAGCCACTGCATTTTCACAATTACAACAAGAGCGTAGCCGAGTGCATGATATCATGAGTCAACTGATGGTCAATGCTGCCAGCCAACTGGATAAAAATGAACGACTGGCATTAGCGAAATCCATGCGTAGTAGAAGAGGTCATCATCCGCCGCCGCCCCCACCTGATCAAAATGATTAAAAACATTGGGTTGAGATTCGTCAACAGTCAGTAAAATTTTATCCAGATTTTCAAAATGATACTGATAAATTTGACGAAACTCACCACCCATTTTAAAATGCTCAAAACCTAAATCTGCTGCGAGACAACCCATTTTCCCCGTTAAAAAACATTTTCTGGTGGTGCTGGCGGTATTTTTCACGCAAGGACTGACCGCTTGTAGTCACATTTCCTATTACGCTCAAGCAGTTGGCGGACATTGGGAAGTGATGCGTCGCTCCCAACCGATAGAAACCATCTTAACCCAACCAGAAACTCCTGAGTCCTTACGTCATTATCTAGGCGAGGCGTTAAAAATTCGCGCGTTCGCCCATACCGCATTGAAATTGCCCGACAATCGCAGCTATACCTATTACGCGGATTTACAACGTTCTTCCGTGTTATGGAGTATTTTTGCCACGCCAACATTGTCATTTACCCCAAAACAATGGTGTGCGCCGTTCTTGGGTTGCATGAGTTATCGTGGTTATTTTTCTCAACAAGACGCTCAACAATTAGCAACAGAATTGCGAGCTCAAGATTATGATGTGTATGTTGCGAATATTTCAGCTTATTCTACAGTCGGTTGGTTCAATGATCCCGTATTAAACACTATGTTAGATTCCTCGCTCACGGAATTGGCAGCGGTGATTTTTCACGAATTGGCACATCAACAATTATACATTGCGGGTGACACGGCATTTAATGAATCTTTTGCGGTGGCAGTCGAAGAATTGGGGGTGACACGTTGGTTGTTGCAGCGCGGCAAGCCAGAAGAATTACAGCAATATCAAGTCGCTAAACAACGACAGGATGAATTTAAACGATTGATCCTCAGTAGCCGTGATCAGTTGCAACAAATTTATCAACGCCCTGTCCCACGCGCCGAATTGCTGCAATTGAAAACGCAAGCCTTTGAACAATTAAAACAAAATTATGCTGCGCTGAAGAAAGATCGTTGGCAAGGCTACCGTGGTTATGATCGTTGGTTTGAAAAAGATTTGAATAATGCGAAGTTATTGTCTGTGGTCACTTATCATGATTTGGTGCCGGCATTTCACGCCCTGTTTCAACAGCAAGATCAAGATTTTGAAAAATTTTATCAAGCCGTCGCACAAATCGCTCAATTGCCCAGCGCACAACGTCATCAGAAATTGCAAGTTCTAAAATCAACGCAATCGTCTGAAAATTAAAAAGTTCCTCGTTCCCATGTTGCTTTTTATCATATTGATAGAAAATTATTCTCACGTCGTTGAACTCATCAAATTTGAACCAGTGACGCGGGTGCATGGAAACGAGAAAATTCACCAGAGTGCTCAATTGATACTTATTCCCTCAGCAGTGGATTATCGTGACATAAACCACATCCTACCGTATCTCCCGCTTGCAATTTGATTGCCCTCCCTTCCACATTCCAATCGCGCAACACGGAAACTTGAGACAATGCCGTGCCTTGCAAGTCCGCTCCGTGACAGGCTTTACATTCATCTGCACTGCGACGGTAATAAATGCTGTGACTGCCACTGATCCAGCGGGCATCATTCACATTGTGCATTCCATGAGGACCACTGATAGTTAAGGGCAAAGTGCCTAACGCATGACAAGTGCCACATTCCATGATCGTGCCGCGATGTCCTTGTAATTGTTGCGCTGCGACATTATCATTGTCATCGGGATTGGTCGTTTCCCAAGTTGCATGGGTACTGCCATGACACGCTTCACAAGCAACTCCGCCATGTCCCTTACTGTTGCGAAACAAGGTGTTGTCATTTTCCGCAAAACGTTTATTTGCCGCCAAAATCGGGGAAGCGGAAAGGTCGCCAGTGCGATAGGCTTGACGTAGCCGGAAACCATCCGCAGCAAGTACCATGTTGGAATCGTTCAGAAAATGGGTCGTATCGCCAGTATGACAGGATTGACAACGCGGTAAATCAACCCAAGGACGACGTGTTTTGCCATCCGCGCTGCCCTCCAAACTTCCCCCCGCTTGCAATGGATGGGTGCCCGCCACCGCCGCTAAATTGCCATGACATTCATAACATTGAATTCCCGCTTGACGCATCACATCACGTTGACATTGGGTATTTTTGCCAGGATGACATTGATAACAACTTTGCTCCAACGACGCATTGTCAGGAAAAACTTTTTGCCCATTCGCATCTTGCAATTCGCCATGATAACGGTGCATCACTTGGGATAAGGTGGATAATTGTTGCTGAACGCCTTGCGCGCCCTTTTTATCCAAATCTAACGCGGGAGAATAATGACATTGGGCACACAATACCGGCGTGGAATTTATCAAATTGGTGCGATGACGTTTATCGTGCAACAGGAGAATGTTTTTCTTTGCTTGTACTTCCGCGTTTGCATCGGTTGCCCACGTCACATCATTGCGTTGCGCTCCCATTTTTCCAGAAAGATGACAGGTTTGACAATCTGTTTCATTAGATACGGGAACGACCACATCGGTTGAACCAAGCAATTGATTGGTTTTTTTGTCATACGCACTGACTTTTAACAACGGATAGGGATTATTTTGCCCCGCATCATCGGTCGGTGTGATGGGAATGCCCGAGGCACTGAACCAATTCATTTGCGTGTCGTAACTGAAGGCTTGCGCCCCCGGTGCGGTAGGATGGTCATCTGGCATGTACAATCCTTTCAAACCTTGACCGTTGGATAAATTGACTCCAAACAACGCATTGGCATGTTGCCAAAAATCGGTTTTACGCACACTGCTACTGTTGATTGAACCTTGTTTATCAGCAACAGGCGAATAACGCAATTCAATTTGTTCGCTATTCAGCAGGTCAACGATGTTATTTTTACCGGGACGCACCACTTGCGCATTGACCACGTTGTGCGGCGGCAAGATGGAAAAAACGGAATATTCTTTGTCGATACAGTGCATTCCCAAATCATTGAAAGCAAAAACTTTGGCAGTATCTGGCGTGATCGTGTTGGGGTTGATAATCGTAATTGCATTGTCGTCGGTATTAGAATCGGTATCGGTCTTGCCATCACCATCGACATCATTGACCACCACCACTCCAGATTGAACTGTCGCGTCATAACTGTAATCATCACCACCACAAGCTGTCAGTATCAACGTACAGCAACAGAGCAACCATACAAGTTTTTTCATTGAGTTTCCTTTGAGGAATAGGAGAGGGAGTGAAACGCAGGGATATATCACTGATTTTTAAATTATTCAAATACTTTTAGGAGTTACACAGTTGAAATCTCACGTTTAACGGGTTCGCAAAGAAAGTCAGCATTCGCAACCATGCCTA
>DYNO01000018.1:24181-26807 GCA_020721025.1 Thiomargarita sp.
CAACCATGCCTATGTTGAGTCACAACCATGCCTATGTTGAGTCGCAACCATGCCATGATGCAATTCTCAACTGCGTAATTCCTATACTTTTTCAACTACGGATTCTAACCGTTCTATCAGATGCAATGCCAATTTGACAAAATCCGCTTCAGTTAAAATACCGACTAATTTTTGATCGGTGGATAAAATCGGTAAACAGCCATGTTTTTGTTCGAGCATGAATTGCGCTGCCTCTCGTAAACTGGTGGTCGGATAACCCACCATCAAATCAGTGATCATCACTTCACCAATGGGAATGCTTTCTTCCAATTCATCGCGCACCGTATTTTCCACTTCCGCCAACGTAGAAATCGACACCGCCAACACATCATGCTTGGTCAACAGTCCAACCAAATTGCCGCGATTATCGACGATGGGAACATGACGAATCCGTTTTTCGAGCATTAATTCTCTAGCGGTATGAATGGTATCATGCGTGCTCAGGGTATGTAACGTATCACTCATCAGTTCTTGAACTGTAATCATGAAAAATCTCCATTGAAATATTGACAATACTTGGGCAAAAACTGGCGGGAGGTGGGGCGAAGTAAATCAAAAAATACGTGATGACCAACAACATTGCGCACAATAAATGTCTAAAATACGCAGATTATACCAAAAAATTGCGGACTGATTTTCTTGAAGTCACGAATCAATCGCACTTGTCACCTTGCTCCAGTTTTAGTACCATGCTTTAAATTATGAATACAATTGACGCGCTCGCAAAACGACTCTGGCAACCTGCAAAGCAATTCGCCCAAGAAGGGATCAATTACCAAATTTATCTGACTGAATTAAGTTGGTTACTTTGGATTAAATTGATTCCCGGTGATACTTGGCTGCCCCATTTGCCCGAAGGAATAAATTGGCAAACCTTGCAAGAAAAGACAGGCAAGGAACAATTGCAATTTTATCAAACCTTGCTGACGACCTTGAGTCAAACTTATGACAGTTACACTGCCGGAATTTTTGCCCAAGCCCAAACGCAACTGACGCAAACGAAACATTTAACTCAGCTCATTTACGCGCTGGAGGACGTGGGAGCGGTCGCGCCGGAAGAATGGGGCGAATTATACGAAAAACTGTTGCAACGTTATGCGCGCAGTGATAACCAGAGCACTTATGTGATTCCGCCCGTCGCCTTGGTCGATGTGATGATGTTCGTGATGCAACCGCAAGCTGGTGAATTGATTCATGATCCGCTGGTGGGGGCAGGCAATTTTCTGGTCGCAGCGGAGCATTATGTCAAAATTACCTCAGATGAATTACTGGATGCACGCGCCCCGATTCCCGCCCACAACTTCATCGGCATGGAACACAATTTGACATGGCAACGCATTGCACTGCTTCATTGCTTTTTAAATCAAATTGATGCGAAGGGAAGTTTGCCCGTATTGTGGGAAGACAGCCTGTTAGCCAATCGTCATACCCTGCCGCCCGCCGATGTAATTTTCAGCATGTTGGTGTTTGCCAATGAACAACAAGCGATTTCTAACACGTCACTTGCGTTATTGCGACACAGTTATCAAACGCTGAAAATGGGCGGACGTGCCGCAGTGGTATTGCCCGACAAGGTTTTGCGTGCGATGGGACCGGCGCAACAGATTCGGCGTGAATTATTAAATACTTGCAACGTGCACACCATTTTACGGCTACCGCATGGGATTTTTTACCCCCACAGTATCCCGGTGCACATTCTCTTTTTCACTCGCGGCGAGGGAACGCATCGCACTTGGATTTACGATTTGCGTAGTGATTTGCCGAGTTTGGGCTATCACGTTCAATTATCTCGTGAACATCTGGTTGAATTTGAACAAGTTTATGGTGAAGACCCCAGCGGATTGTCCCCTCGTCGAGAAGATTCCACCGGACGCTGGAAATGCTTTAAACGCGAGGATTTTGCGTTACAAAACGATAGGTTAGATTTATGTTGGTTGCAAACGGATAACGATGGCGAGGCAGAAGTGAAGGAATTTTGGGAAGCATTGGATATGACGATGCAGGAATTGGAAAAAGTGAAAGATATTCTACAGTTATAAACGAGAACGTAGGGTGTATCAACGCCGTGTCACGCACCAGAATGATTTGAAATGCAAAGGTGGATGACGCGTTGTTTATATACCCTATGTTTGCTGACTTCTGTCATGCAGGTATTCTGGGTCCAAATCTAAACCATTGCTCCACTCCACCGTATCAAATGAAATCTTAACTGTTTTGAAGAGGGTTATATCTTGCAATTCCGAAAATTTTCCTATTGTGAGTAAAGGCTTCACATCAAAACGACGACACTCGTTGTTTTCAAAAGTTAAATCGAGTTGGTAATCGTCAGTCGCAGAAACTTGTTTGATCCCAAGATACAAGGTGGATGACGCGTTACTCATATACCATATGCTTGCTAAGATATAAAATATCCGCCAGTAGCTAGTACACCGAACCGGAGATAAGCGGGGTTAAATTTAGACGACCAAGGGCTTGCCAATGTAGGTCCATCGAAAAGGTTGAGCGAGAGTATTGTTGAAAAAGGTAATGAATTTGAGAATGCGAGTTTTAAGTTCATCCGTTGACTTAAACTGTCCACGCTTGAGCA
>DYNO01000164.1 GCA_020721025.1 Thiomargarita sp.
CATTTCAGTTGTGGTGAGGATTCTAATATGACATGCTTTACCTGTCAATACTTTTCCGGTATAAACCTGTTTGGTTTGGTTTTAAAGATGTCAAACCGGTTCTATATCGAACTGTAAATCTAATTTACTATTGCGTTGAATCAATTTTAATAAAAGTGGAACTTGATGGTAATTTCCATAGCCTATTACGCATAGACATTATCATGTCACTATTGCAAAGAAAATGCAAGTTTTTTTATTGCTGTCCGGCGTAATTTTAAGTTATCTGTTTTATTTCATTCAATTTATTTTTTACAATGGTTATTCTGTTCGATGGAATGATAACGAGAGGAAACTTTGAAACTATCCCGCGTCATACGTTAAAACGAAAGTGCATCACATCGCCATCTTTCACGCTATATTCCTTGCCTTCCAACCGCCATTTTCCCGCTTCTTTCGCCCCTTGTTCGCCCTTGTATGCGATAAAGTCTTGATAACCAACCACTTCTGCACGAATAAAACCGCGCTCAAAATCGGTATGAATCACGCCCGCCGCTTGTGGAGCCGTCGCCCCAATCGCCACTGTCCACGCTCGCACTTCCTTCACGCCCGCCGTAAAATAAGTTTGTAACCGCAACAGCCGATATCCAGCATAAATCACTCGATTTAATCCCGGCTCGGTCATGCCCATCGCTTGCAAAAATTCCTGACGTTCTTCGGCTGCCAAACTCACCAATTCCGCCTCCGTCGCTGCGCACACCGGCACAACTTCTGCCCCTTCTTCGGTTGCCAATGCAATCACTTGATCAAGATAAGAATTATTGCTAAAACCATCTTCATTGACATTCGCAATATACACAGTCGGCTTGGCGGTCAACAAATGCAATTCATACAAAACCTCGCCTTCCTCATGACTCAAGTTCATGGTACGCACGGGTTTTCCGGCATCTAAATGTGTTTGCACCCGTTCTAATAAACTTTTCTTTGCCAACGCCTCTTTATTGCCACTTTTGGTATCTTTCAACACCCGTTGTAATGCCCGTGCCACCGTGTCCAAATCTGCCAACGCCAATTCCGTATTAATCACTTCAATGTCAGCCAACGGATTGACTTTGCCAGCAACGTGAATAATATCAGTATTATCAAAACAGCGGACAACTTGTGCAATCGCTTGGGTTTCACGAATATGGGCTAAAAATTTATTCCCCAGCCCTTCCCCCTGAGATGCCCCCGCGACCAAGCCCGCAATATCCACAAATTCCATCGTTGTCGGAATAATTTTCTGAGGTTTAACAATGGTCGCCAACGCATTCAGCCGACTGTCTGGCATTGCCACCACGCCCACATTGGGTTCAATGGTACAAAATGGATAATTTTCCGCTTGAATTTGTGCATTGGTCAACGCATTGAATAACGTCGATTTTCCCACATTGGGCAGTCCCACGATTCCACATTTAAATCCCATATCATTTTTTTCCTAGCATTTGCAGTGTGGCGTATTTTACAACGAGATGTTTCACTTTGGGAGAAATGGATTGAGTTAGTTCCTGTTACTAAATTAGCTACACTTAGTTGGATTCTATTGTACAAAATTGTGTCACCTGTCACAGAATCATACCAAGATGTCTTTCGTAAATACTAAAACAGCATGTAAACAACTCGGTGTTGGCGCAGCGACTTTGCGTCGATGGGATAAAGATGGCAAAATCAAGACGATGCGTACACCCGGCGGGGTTCGTCTTTATGATTTAGATTCACTTGAATCAGAAAGACGAAAATTTATCTATGCACGGGTTTCCTCACGAAACCAAAAGGATGACTTAAATTCTCAAATTGAACATCTGAAAACTCGGTATCCAAATCATGAGCTTATCGAAGACATTGGCAGTGGACTCAACTTCAAAAGAAAAGGATTTAACGCCTTATTGGAACTCGTCTTGTCTGGACATGTCTCGGAAATTGTTGTCGCACACCGAGACCGGTTGTGTCGGTTCGGATTTGAACTTATTGAATCTATTGCCAAAAAGTACAATTGCCGAATCGTGGTTCTTGATGAAAGTCAGTTGTCACCACAAGCCGAGCTTGTCAACGACCTCTTGTCAATCATTCACGTCTTCGCTTGTCGATTGCCCGGACTTAGAAAGTACAGTCGTCAGATCAGAGAAGATTCGGATTTACCCGAAAAGCAGACACACCGCCCGTAAATATCTTGGTTTAAGTCGTTGGTGGTACAACCGTACTATCAACTACTTACGACAAGAAGGTACAAAAGCCTCACTTTACGATGTCAGAAAAGTTGTGCAAAAAGGCGACGATATTCCAGATTGGGCGATGGACTGTCCACAAAGAATTCGTGAACATGCCATGTCCGATGCTTGCAATGCTGTCAAAAATGCTAAAGCTAAGTATTTGAAAACAGGCAAAGTTCAGCAAGTAAGTTTTCGTGCCAAGCGTGATCCGATTCAAAGTTTTGGATTTGATAAATCTGCATTAAATCAAGACTTTGTGTTTGGCAGCAAAAAGTTTAAATTGGAATTTGAAGCGTCTGAAACTTTTCATACGGATTTGGAAGGTACACGGATTGTTCGAGAAGGAAGCCGCTATTTTGTAATTATTCCCCAAAAGCTACCGTATCAAGTACCTGAAAACCAAAGGATTGATGCGGTGGCTCTCGATCCGGGAGTTCGCACTTTTATGTCATTTTATTCTGAAGTATTGCATGGTAAGATTGGTGAAGGTGATTTTCAAAGAATCTATCGGTTGTGCTTGAATCTCGACAAACTTATGTCTCAGATTTCAAAAGCGAAATGTAAGCAAAAACGTCGATTGAAACAAGCGGCTGAACGGATGCGTTGGCGAATTTGGGATTTGATTAATGAACTTCATAAGAAAGTTGCAAATTTTCTGGTACACACTTTCGACCGAATTTTAATCCCAACGTTTGAAACTTCACAAATGGTTACTAAATTGGCTTCAAGCACATCACGTAACATGTTGACTTTTAGACACTATGGCTTCAAAGAATATTTGAAAGCTCGTGGACAACAAGCAATGTGCGAAGTGATTGAAGTCAATGAAGCCTATACGACCAAAACTTGCTCTTATTGTGGTACTGAACACAAGATGGGTAGCAAGAAACGAATGAAACGGGGTGGAAGCGGGTCTGTAGTTGTGGTGCGGATGTAGATCGAGATTTAAACGGCGCACGGGGGATTTTTCTTCGTGCTTTGGCGGTTACGCCCTGATTGATCCTCCAAAAATCAATCTGAATTTGTTGGAACGGAAGAGCAATTATGTTCAACCGTGTTCAGCAGAAATGTAACAGAATCCAAAAAGTGCGATAAAAAATGATCGTATGGTACAATTTGATTTGACCTTGAACATCCTGTCGTGACACGCAAAATTGTCGCACAGTCCTGTGGATTAACCCATACAACGAAAAAATAATTTGGCGCAAAATTTATGTTGACCGTTTATAACAGCTTGACGCACGAAAAAGAAATTTTCACTCCCTTGATTCCTAACAAAATTCGTATGTACGTGTGCGGTATGACCGTTTATGATTACTGCCATGTTGGACACGCACGAGTCATGGTGGTATTTGACATGATCACTCGTTACTTGAGAGCGATTGGTTATGAAGTCATCTACGTTCGCAATATTACGGATATTGATGACAAAATTATTCAGCGAGCCATTGAAAATCAAGAAGATATGAATCAATTGACGGCGCGTTTTATTCAAGCCATGCACGAAGATGCAGATGCGTTGGGGGTGATGCGTCCGGATCATGAACCGCGGGCTACCGAGTCGATTGCGGAAATTATTGAGATTATTCAACAGCTTTTCCACAATGGCTACGCGTATCAAGCGGATAATGGCGATGTCTATTACGCGGTCAATAAATTCAAAGATTATGGCAAATTGTCGGGCAAAAAAATCGACGAATTGCGGGCGGGTGAACGGGTGGAAGTTGAACAAGCCAAACAAGACCCGCTGGATTTTGTGTTATGGAAGACCGCGAAGCCTCAAGAACCTGCGTGGGATTCCCCGTGGGGCAAGGGGCGACCGGGTTGGCACATTGAATGCTCTGCGATGTCAACACATTGTTTAGGCAACCATTTTGATATTCATGGCGGTGGACAGGATTTACAGTTTCCTCATCATGAGAATGAAATTGCACAATCGGAAGGGGCGACCGGTGAACCCTTTGTCAATTATTGGATTCACAACGGTTTTGTGCGCGTCAACGAAGAAAAAATGTCGAAATCGTTAGGCAACTTTTTTACGGTGCGTGAGGTTCTGAAAGCGTATCCGCCGGAAGTGTTGCGTTATTTTATTCTTGCCAGCCATTATCGCAGCCCGTTAAACTATTCTGACCAAAATTTAGACACAGCCCGACAAGCCCTCACTCGATTATACACGGCATTACGGGGATTGTCTGCGACGGAAAACTTGCCCGAAGACAATGAATATCGGCAACGGTTTCATCAAGTGATGCAAGATGATTTTAACACGCCGGAGGCTTTGGCGATTTTGTTTGAACTTGCCCATGAAATCAACAAACACCGTTCCACCGATTTCAATCAGGCACAAAAACTTGCGGGAGAATTGCGTTATCTGGCGGCGATGTTGGGATTATTGCAAACCGATTCTGAAAACTTTTTACAAGGCGAAACAGAAGGTTTGTCCGCGGCAACGATTGAAAATATGATTCAGCAACGCAATGCGGCTCGAACGGCGAAAAATTGGAAAGAATCGGATCGCCTCCGGGATGAATTAAAAGCACAAGGAATTGTTTTAGAAGATGGCGCGCAGGGAACGACATGGCGTAAAATTTAGGTTGTGGTTTGAAGCAATACTCCGTCCTGCTTAGTTATCAGCAATAGTAGGGTGTATAGAACCGATTTGATATCTTTAAACGGAGTGGATTAAGTCATTCCTGTTTGGTTATGGACTTGTTCGGTTTTAAAGATGTCAAACCAGTTCTATAAAGTAAAGATTTTGATTTCGCAATGGATGTTGTGAGCAACCTAATGCTAATGTAAGATACGTTCTTGAATGATTTTCCCCACAGTGACTCGTGGTAATCCTGCCAAATCCGAATGCGTCATCACTTGAACATAGCCATGTTGTTCAAAAAGCTGTGCCACGCGCGCCCCTTGACTATAGCCATGTTCTACCAACAACCACCCCGAATTTTCTAAATAAAATGGTGCATGTTGAATAATATGCCGCAATGCCTCTAAACCATCCACCCCACTGATCAGCGCGTTCTGTGGCTCATAGCGTAACTCATTCTGTTCCAAAGACAAATCATCTTCAGCAATGTAAGGGGGATTTGACACAATCAGATACGCACGCGTGCTTGCTAAATTGCTAAACCAATGACTTTGCACAAATTGAATCTTGGGCAATTGTAAATTTTTGGCATTATGCTGCGCCACTTCCAAAGCTGCCAGAGAAACATCGGTAGCAACAATTTGACACTGCTGACGTTCTGAGGCAATCGCGAGAGCTATCGCACCACTGCCAGTACCCAAATCTATCACCATATCCTTGCTGTCCACTGCCAATCGCGCCAACGCGGCTTCAACCAATAATTCCGTTTCTGGACGAGGAATCAGTGTAAATTCATTCACTTGTAATGTCAGTGACCAAAATTCTTTTTCCCCCACCAAGTAGGCGACGGGTTTCCCTAGCAAACGTTGGGCAACCAAGGCGCGAAACTGGGCAACTTCTTGATAAGAAAGTGTTTTATCAGCATACGCATACAAATAAGTGCGAGAAACGCGCAGAGCGTGCGCCAGTAAAATTTCAGCCTCCAAACGCGGCGTAGGTGGGGGCAATTGGCGGGTACTGTCTTGCAGCAATTCATTAATCGTCATGGTTTATGTCATCTTCATGTCATAGTATTGCGACATACTAAACGAAGTATTGCTAAATTCACAAATGATAGAGGTTTTGAATGAAAAATTTATTGGTTGCTGCGGGTTTCATGACGGTATCTTTATTGGGTAATTACACGATGGCGGCAGGGGTCGATCCAAAACTGCCTGCTTATCAAGGCGGTGTCGAAGGTGTTGCCGGCAATTTATCCAGCGTGGGTTCAGATACATTGAACAATCTGGTGACATTGTGGAGTGAAGCCTTCAAAAAACACTATCCTAGCGTTCAAATCCAAGTGCAAGGGGCGGGTTCTTCTACTGCACCACCCGCATTGACGGAAGGAACGGCGAACTTTGGTCCCATGAGCCGCCCAATGAAAGAAGGTGAAATCAAAGCCTTTGAACAAAAACGGGGTTACGCTCCCACTGAAATCAAGGTGGCTATTGACGCATTAGCAGTGTTTGTCAACAAAGACAATGCAGTAGCCGCAGATGGCAAGGGCTTGACGATGCAAGAAGTGGATGCAATTTTCTCCTCAACTAGAAAGTGTGGTGGCACAGAAGACCTCACTTCTTGGGAACAATTGAGTGTGAAGGGCGAGTTGGCGAAACAAAAAATTCAACTCTTTGGGCGTAACTCGGTTTCTGGCACGTATGGCTACTTCAAAGAACATGCGCTGTGCAAGGGCGATTTCAAACAAACAGTGAATGAACAACCGGGTTCTGCTTCCGTGGTGCAATCTGTGGCAAGTTCATTGAATGCTATCGGTTATTCTGGAATTGGCTATGTCACCGCTGGCGTGAAAGCCGTGCCTTTAGCGAATAAAAAAGGTGAAGCCTTCGTTCCTGCGACAGAAGAACAAGTGCTGTCCGGCAAATATCCATTGTCAAGAGCCCTGTACATTTACGTCAACAAAGCACCAAACAAGGCTTTACCCCCGATGGAACGTGAATTTTTGAAAATGATCTTGTCGAAAGAAGGGCAAGAAGTGGTAACGAAGGACGGTTACATTCCGTTGCCAGCGAAATTGGTTGCCAAAGAATTATCTAAGTTCCTGTCTGAAAAAGAAGTAGCAGAGATTGTTAAGGGAAAATAAGTTAAGCGTCACACCTTAAATATTCTCACACCTTACCCCACTTTATCTCATGATAAATTTGATAACGTGGAGTAAGTTTTAGACGATGTTCACTGATGGAACGTATTTATTCTGCTGTAACCGATGGTTTAGGCGAGAGCTCAAATTGGACTTTATCCATGATTTCTGGGTAAACATTCACCAATTGTTTCGTAATCGCCTCCGGATGATAACCATTATCTAGCAAAATAGTGAGCTTAGGTAAATCCAATAATGCCGTTGGTCGATTTGTAAAAGCAGTAACCTTTGGTTTCTGCACCGGCGTTACATGTATTCTTCACCGCTTGAGAGTCTATTAGCAGCAGCGTCGT
>DYNO01000165.1:0-2037 GCA_020721025.1 Thiomargarita sp.
CATTTTCTCTCATCAGAACGGCTATTTTGTCAAAGACCAATTGCGAATTTGCTGCCCACCCATTGCCATGTTGTACCAATTTTTCACCCTAGGTTTGACCAAGTAATGCGCGGTGCTGAAATACATGGGAATGATCACCACGTCATCTTGCACCAACAACTGTTCCGCGCGATGATACAAACGTGCCCGCTCATCTTGATCAAGAATCATGGCAGCTTTTTCAATCGCTTCTTGAAACTCGGCATTTTTCCAACCCACCAATTGTTCAGAATTTTTAGGATGAAACACATCGTAGAGCCAATTGTGAGCATCGGGATAATCAGCGCACCAACCGTAACGAAATAGATTAGGCTTATGTGGTTGTTTGATGGCTTCCATGTAAGGGTCAAATTCCAATTCACTGATCTCAACTTCAATGTTTAAATTGTGTTTCAGAATGATCTTGATGGCTTTGGCAACTTCGCCGTGAATTTCTGACACATTGTGTTTCAAGGTAAGTTTGGGGAAGTTTTTGCCTTCGGGATAACCGGCTTCTGCCAACCATAATTTCGCCTGCTTTGGATTGAATCGAATGCCCATATTCTCACTGGGATCGACCGAGCCAAAAATGGGAGGACGGGTGAATGTGTAGGCAGCTTGATGTCCTTTTAATACAAAATCGACAATGAGTTGTTTATCTATTGCCGCGGCAATCGCTTTACGCACCAAGAGGTTATCGGTGGGTGCATCGTGTAAACTGAGGAAATAGGATTCAGTACAAAATTGTGGTTCGATATGACTTTCTAGGCGTAATTTGGGATCGTTTTTAATGCGTAGAATGTCCGACAGGGGAATTTGTAGGAATTGTTGCCCCAAAATATCCAATTCATTGCCTTCATACATCGCCAAGCCAAGCGAACTTTCGGGGACGAAATAGTAATATATCTCTGGAATCTGCACTGCGCTCGCGCCATAATAATGTTGATTTTTTGACAACACCAAGACTCGATTTTTCTCCCACTTGGTCAGCCGATAGGAGCCACTGGTTTGAATAT
Organism: Thiomargarita sp.; assembly: GCA_020721025.1. GTDB lineage: Bacteria > Pseudomonadota > Gammaproteobacteria > Beggiatoales > Beggiatoaceae > DYNO01. Next base: position 1,035 of record DYNO01000165.1, read on the forward strand.
TCCCTGGTTGCGTCCAATTTTCCCCATGTTGTTCAATTGCCTTGCGTGGTAACGGGCGATAAGTCCAAATGCCAACCAACGAGGGGAAGTACGCCATCGGATTGGTTAGGGTAAATTCTACCGTGTAATCATCCAATGCTTTCACGCCCAATTCGTCGGCGGATTTTTCACCGGCATTGATGGCTTCTGCATTTTGCAGCACATACAGGGTATAGGCATACGGCGATTTGAGATCGGGTGCTAAATTACGCTTGATTGCCCACACGACATCATGTGCTGTAATTGCTTCGCCATTCGTCCATTTGGCATCTTGTCGCATGGTAAAACGATACACCGTGCCATTTTCTGCTGTGGTGTAGCTGGTGGCAAGTTCGGGAATCACTTGATAATTTTTGTGATCAAAACTGGTCAGTCCCACAAAAAGTTGCTCGATCAATTCAATTGAAGCAGTATCAAATGTCAGTCCGGGGTCAATCGTATCCAATCCACTGAGCGGAATACGCAGATACGCTGGCGTTTTATCGAGTGCTTTCTGTTCCTGTTCGTTCGCCATTTTGTCGGATTTTTGTGTAGATTCATCGTTTTGACAAGCAACCACGCAAATGGATAAGAGTAAAATCAACCAATAGTTCAAGTTCATGGGCAGGATGTCATTCAAATGTGATTAAACGTGCGGCTTGAGAATATGAAAGTTTATCTAAACTTGTTATCGCGCCAATCCATTGACGTTATTCTGAAAACGGGGTGTAATCTGATTCAGACAAGCCCGGCATTATACAGTTAAAATAACTCTCAAGATATTCAGACGAATGCAACTATTGAGACCACTTAGCGGATATTTTCTCACACTGTTTCTTCTGGTTATTCTTGAACTAGGCATGATTATTGATAAATCAATCTATTATCTTCTTCCCTGTTCTCAGTTTTAAACTATCTCAATCATCACAGTGACACAGCGATGACTTCCAAAGAGATAATAATGAGCAAACTCTGATAAACTGAT
>DYNO01000165.1:2137-7301 GCA_020721025.1 Thiomargarita sp.
CTGATAAACTGATTGACCAACTTATCATCAATTCATGTCATGAATACTCATGCGTAGTTCATCCTCATCACCCATTGATTTTTTTAACCTTTCTTCCGCCTTGTGTTGCATTATCGACAGGCATGGCATACTGATTCAGGTGAATCCGGCATGGAAACACCAATTCGGTACGTTACGTCGCGACCCGGCTCAGAATCATTTTCTCAGTGGTGTTCATCCACAAGATGTTGCAGCAACTCGTCTTTATTTCAATCAATTAGAATATGAAAAACCGTCTGTTTCGCTTGTGCACCGTCGTCGCAATGGGTCCGGTCAATATTGTTGGTTGAAATGGGAAATTACCGCAGTGCCCGAAGTTTCTTCATTTTTTTATCGGCAAGCAGACGTATTTTACGCAGTCGCAACCGACATTACCGAAGAAAAACGACTGACAGAATCATTGCGCGGCAGCGAAGAACGGTTTCAACTGGCGTTACAAGGGGCAAATCATGGGTTATGGGATTGGGACTTACGCACCAATGAAATTTATTTTTCACCGCGTTGGAAAAGTTTACTTGGCTATCAAGAACATGAAATTGCGAATCATCTGGACGTTCTGCTTGAACATGTCCATCCCGCAGATTTTGCAGAAATGTGGGGCACGATAGAAGCCTATCTCGACAAACGGTGCAACTGCTACGAAAGTGTGTATCGAATGCGCTGTAAAAATGGTAGTTACATCTGGGTATTGGCACAAGCCGCCACACTGTGGGACGAAAATGATCAACCTTATCGGATGGTTGGCACTTACGTTGACATCACACTGTACAAAGATACCCAACAAGCCTTGCAAAAGAGCGAAAATTTACTCAATGCCATTTTTGAAGTCGCTCAAATCGGCATCTGCGTTATCGACGAACAAGGGAATTACTTACAAGTCAATCCGGCATATTGCAAGTTGTACGGCTACACCGCGCAGGAACTGCTCACGCAACCCTTTACTAAAGTTAAAAAACACGATTACGCCCCTCTGATTTATCAAACCAATGCTTCCGAACTGCCATTGAAACAAGTGAGCGAATGGTGCGTCTCCAATAAACAAGGTGAATTGCTGGACGTAGAAATCACGGTGGGCAACTGGGAGCAACCCAATGGGCAACGTTTCAACGTCATTACCGTTTCAGACATCACGCAGCGCAAACGTAACGAAGCCGAACGCAACCGATTGTTTAACCTATCAATTGACATGCAGTCGATTATTGATTTTAATGGCTATTTAAAAGAAATCAACAGTGCGTGGGAAAAAAATCTCGGCTGGACGAAACAAGAATTGCTTGCCAAATCCTGCTTGGAATTCTTTCATCCGTATGATCTTCAAGAATCTCTCCAAGTTTTAGAAAAGTTAAAACAAGGCAAAAGTGTCTTAAACTTTGAAAATCGCTTTCTGTGCAAAAATGGTTCATATAAATGGTTGTCTTGGAACGTTTATCCCTTGGTCGAAAGTCAAACTTTGTATTCGATCACCCGCGACGTGACGCAACAAAAACAGACTGAACAGAAAATCACTCATCAACAACAATTTATCCAGTTAGTCGTTGACTCAGTACAACATTTTATTTTTATTAAAGACCGCTTGGGCAAATTTATTTTTGTCAACAAAACGCTCACTGATCTGCTTGATACCCAAGTGGATTTACTGGTGCAGCGGGAACTGGCAGAAATTCAGACGGTACTTTCCAAAGAAAAGTTTGAATTTTATAAACGAATGCGGGGCTTAGATTATGAAAGTGATGTCACCAACAGCGAATTATGTGTGACGCTTGAAGGACAAACGCATTATTTTCAACTGACAAAACAACCCTTTATACAAAACAGTCAGGAAATTTTATTGCTGGTGGTTGGCACGGATATCACGGAACGCCGACAACAAGAGGAAGCATTGCGGCGCAGTGAAACCCGTTATCGTGCGATTGTGCAGGAACAAACCGATTTGGTGTGTCGATTTTTGCCCGATGGTACGTTGACTTTTGCAAATGAAGCCTATTGTCGCTATTTTGACCGGTGTCATGGCGAATTGATTGGTCAGCCGTTTATATTATGCACTATGTGTCATCAGGGCAATTTTTTGAACCATCTCACCCAATTAGACCCAGAAAACCCCGTGATGTCGATTGAGCTGTACAATTCCATTCCAGAAAAAGGGGTGCGTTGGCAACAGTGGCACAATCGAGTGATGTTTGATGAACAAAAACAACCTGTTGAATATCAAGCGGTTGGACGAGATATCACCCAGCGCAAATTGGCAGAAGAAGCCCTGCGTCAAAGTGAGGAACGGTTGCATATTATCATCAGTGCTGCGCCTGTGATTCTTTATGTACTTGATAATCATAAAGTATTTAACTTCTCCCGCGGCAGAGCCCTACAAGTTTTAAATCTGCAAGATGACGAAGTGATTGGACTCACCGCGGAAACGTTGTGTGAACAATTGGGCATTCCTGAGCATGTTCAATATATTGACCGCGCCCTACTAGGTGAAGAAATTATCTGTGTCACAACCCTGTCCAATGTGGTATTTGAAGTCAATTACACACCACTATTGGATAATCAACAGCAAATCATTGGTGTCATTGGCGTTGCGATAGATATCACCAAGCGTCATTCGCTCGAAGTGCAATTGAAAGAAGCCGTTGCCGAGTTGGAGACTATTTTAGATAACAGCATGATTGGTATCGCTTATGTCAAACAAAATCAATTCGTCTGGGTAAATCGCAAGTTCGAGAGTTTATTGCGTTATGGCGAAACGGAATTGCGGGGCAAACCTATCAGCATGATGTATCCGTCACGCAAAAGTTTTGAACAGACCGAGGAACGGTTTAACTCCTTGTTTAAACAAAATAAAGGCTATGACGAAGGGCAACTGATAGCAACCAAATATGGCGAAATGTTGTGGGCGCGTTTGGCGGGTAAGGTCATCGATCCGGAGGAATTAACCAAGGGATCAATCTGGATGATCGAAGATATCACATTGCAAAAACAAGCAGAACAGAATTTGCGTCTGGCGGCGACGGTCTTTGAAACGACGGTGGATGGCATTTTAATCACGGACTTACAAAACCGTATCCAACGAGTCAATCCCGCGTTTACCAAGATTACCGGCTATTTGCCAGAGGAAGTGCAAGGTCGAAAAACCAGCTTTCTCGCCTCGGGACGGCACAACACCGATTTTTACAAACAGATGTGGCAACATATTCGTCAAACTGGGCATTGGCAGGGGGAAATTTGGAATCGCAAGAAAAATGGAGAAATCTATGTTGCGTGGGTTTCTATCTCAATTATCACGGATGACATGGGCAATCCGCTCCAATATATGGCGATTATTAGCGATATTTCAAGACTGCATGAAGGCATTGAAACTGTCCGCTATTTAGCCAATTATGACTCGTTGACGCAGTTACCGAACCGATTGTTATTTCACGATAATCTGATGCAGGCACAAGCGTGGGCGCGGCGACATCATCAATCTTTTGCATTAATGTTTATTGATTTAGATGGTTTTAAACCCGTGAATGATACATTGGGACATGCGATAGGGGATGAATTATTGCAAAATGTCGCGCAGCGATTGTTAAATTGTATCAGAGATACCGATACTTGTGCCCGATTGGGTGGCGATGAATTTACTGTCATTTTGACTGAAGTTGAGGATTTAAGCGCAGTTCCCAAAGTGGCAGATCGGATTTTGGACACGTTACATCAACCATTTATCCTTGCCAATCGTTCAGTAGAAATTTCTGCCAGTATTGGAATTGCATTATATCCACAAGATAGCGGCGATGCGGATAATTTACTACAATGTGCCGACTTAGCGATGTATGAAGCAAAACGGTTAGGCAAGGGAAGATATTGTTTTTACAAAAAATTGATAGTGACACAGGAATCAAGGAAACCTTAACATGACGATGAAAAGCCGTCATTGACAGTTTTACCGAGTGCAAAGACGAGCCGTCATAAAAATGTCGTTTCAAGTTGCAAAAATAGCTAAAATGTGACAAAGTATTAAAAAATAAAGCTGGTTGAATGCGGCTGTCCGAACTTTCTGCCCCAAAGGAATTGTTTATGAAACTCAATTTGTGGTCGCTTTGTTGTGTGTTAATGGTCAATCCTGCTGTTGCAATGACAGATGATATCTATTTAGAAGGCATCAGTTCTGTTGGAAAACAAAGAGTTGCGTACATATTTGTAAATAAAGACAAATTTACTTTGAAGGAAGGCGAAAATTTCACACGTTGGAAGGTGACACGAATTGGGCAGCGTTCGATTTTTCTTTCTGATATCAAGGGGAAAGAAACCGAATTGGTGTTGCATAACCGTTTGCCGCCTGAGTCGGATGGGGTGATGCCTGTCGCTGCGATGTCTGCTGAAAATTCCGCCCCGGCGAATTCATCCACAACTTCGAGTCAATCTGACAGTCCGCCTGAAAATAAATCTGATAAAAATCAGATAGTTGAAGAGCTACCACCGGGCTATCGCAAGGTACAAACGCCTTTTGGAGAAGTGGTAGTGAAGGACGATAAGCCCACGCTTGCCGCCCCCCCTCCGCCTCGTGAGGTAACCGCTGAACCTACTCCTCCAGCAGAAAAAGTTCCTGCGGAACAAACTCCGTCAATGTCCCCTCAAGATTCCAAGCCTGCTACCACTGACGACGCGGCGAAGCAAGATGAGAAAGAGGGTGAGGTGAGACCGGGCTATCATAAAGTTCGCACGCCTTTTGGTGACATTTGGATTGAGGATAAAGCGACGCAGGAAAAAACAGAGGCGGCTACGGAAACCTTGCCCCTCACCAAGACGAAGTAGTTTATCAATTGTCTGAAATATCATTAAAATATTAAATCAAACAGGTTTGTTAAAACAAGCAGTTTCCTGTCATTTTGAATATGAATCAAATTTCAAGTTGGGATGGTATTCGCGTTTAAAATGACAGAGCAATAATAGCTTTTTAATTTGTTTTCAAATATGTTATAATACGACAAGTGAGAAATGTGTAAGAGACTATAAACAAGCGTAATAGTCTTGTTTTCATGCAGGTTGTTCCATGCAGCCTTACTAACCGAAGTCGCAGGACATGGCTTGGGGTTGACAACTATCACTAACTTTGCTATGATTTATTAGGATTTACACCGAATCA
>DYNO01000019.1:0-6883 GCA_020721025.1 Thiomargarita sp.
GTGATATGCTTTACCTGTCAATACTTTTCCGGTATAAACCTGTTTGGTTTGGTTTGGTTTGGTTTGGTTTTAAAGATGTCAAACCGGTTCTATACTGAACATTAATAATAGCTTTATGTTTGAGGAGTGACTTCCGATGTCGCAAATCTCATTTATTTCGCATAACTATCGCAATTTAATCAGTTTATTTCTATTTCTCATCGCGTTACCTTGCCAAGCTGCCATCATCACGACGGTCGCGGGAAATAATGTTCAAGGTTATCATGGAGATGGAGAATTAGCCGTCTCTGCTCAATTGAATAAACCGGCAAAAATTACGATAGACAAACTCGGTAACTTATTGATTGCTGATACATTTAATTCAGTGATTCGACAAGTGAACCGTTATGGTATCATCACAACGATTGCGGGAACGGGCGTGCCGGGCTATCGTGGCGATGAAGGACAGGCGACGGCGGCACAATTGAATTTTCCGGGAGGCATTGCGGTTGACAGTCTCGGAGGGATTTATATTGCCGATACGCAAAATCATGTTATCCGTAAAATCGACAAAACCGGTCTCATCACCACATTCGCGGGGACAGGAGAGCGAGGTTACAATGGGGATTCTAAAGCCGCGAGGCGTGCTGAATTCAATCAACCCACTGCGTTGGTGCTGGACGAGAAGGATAATCTTTATGTCGCAGATACGGGAAATTCGGCGATACGCAAGATTAATTCGCAAGGGATTGTGACGACAGTCGCGGGAACGGGGCGCAGTGGCATGGCGGGCGATGGCTCGTTGGCGATACGGGCTTGGTTGAATCGTCCCGAAGGTTTGGCAGTGATTGGGCAAAAAATTTATATCGCCGATACGCAAAATGAAGTCGTGCGGGTGGTTGATGAATCTGGGATAATTCGCACTCTTTCTGGCACGGGCGAGCCTGGAATTAGTGGAGAGAGCATCGCTACATCGTTGGCTCAATTCAAGCATCCTGCTGATATCGTTGCCGATAAGCGGGGTAATCTGTACATCGTTGACACGGATAATTTTGTCATTCGTAAAATTGATGCACTGACCGATACAGTTTCAATTATCGCGGGCAATCGCACTCAAGGTTACAGTGGGAATGGCAGGGCGGCAATTTTTGCACAATTGAACGCGCCACAAGGAATCGCGATAGATGAAGACGATAATCTTTATATTTCAGACACTTATAATCACGTTATCCGTAAAATTTCCACCCGCCCCGTCGATTCTGCACAAATTCAGCCGCGTTCAGCCACTTACAACACTCGCTTGAATCAGTCGCCGGTGACAGTCGATTTTCAAGTGACTGATGTGTTAGGTAATCCGCTGACTGCTCAAGAGGTGTATTTTTTTGCCCCAGCGGGTAATCTCGCATCGAAATCGGTCAAAACGGATGAATTTGGCAGAGCAACTGTTTCAGTTTCTTACAGTTTTACGGGAACTTATGCCTTGGTCGCTGCGGTGGGAAAGAGTTACATTGCGACACAAACATGGATTCAAGTATCCCCAGACAATCCGCCCCCCCCACAACCTCCGCCGTCGCAACCACAACCGCCCCAAGTTTTGACGATTCAGATTTCTCAAGGGGATAATCAACAGATTCCTGTGCAACAAGTGGCTGAACCAATTCATTTTGTGGTTAAAAATTCCAAGGGTGGATTGATTCGTGATCAAAAAGTGACATTGAGTGTTGAACCCAATGCTGTTTTATCCACATTTTCTGCGACGAGTGATGCACAAGGGGAAGTGACGGTTCAATTTCAAGCGACGGAAAAAATAGGAAAATATCAAATTACGGCGCGTTTAGATGATAATGATGAGGTGGCAGTGACCGCTCAACTTGAAGTGTTTCAGCCCAAACCGCCAGAACCGCCTGCCGAGGTCACACCGGTTTTACCGCAAACATTAACGGTGATAGCGGGGGACGCGCAAATTGTTGAAATGGGTAAGTCTAGCGCGGCAATTCGTTTCAGTTTGCAAGATACCCAGCAGCAGGCGATGGTCGGTAAAACGTTGACATTTTCTATGCAACCTCAAGGTCAGGGCATCACGGTCCCGCGTGCAACGACTGATGAACAGGGCGAAATTACCGTCTTTTTCAACGCGGCTGATACCATTGGGGATTATGTGATTACGGCACAATTGGCAGACAGTTTATTGACCGCTCGAGCCCGGATTACGGTATTTAAGCTGGTTCCAGTGGTGACCGCGGCGCGTTTGGTGGCATTGAATCCGGAACAAGTGATTGAAATAGATAATCAATTACCGATTTATTTCACCGTGTTGGATAAAAATCAACAGCCACTTGCCGGGCAAACGGTATTGTTTCAGCTTTCCCCCGCTGCCAATGGGTTGAGTGCGTCGCAAGCGGTCAGTGATAGCAATGGTCAAGTGACAGTGGTGTTGAATCCGACTCGTAAGGCAGACGATTACACGCTCACCGCCAACGTGGTCAATACGGCAATTCATGCAATATCAACCATTCACAGCTTTATTCCCGATAAACCGGAGCGGGTTGAGTTGTCTATTCGGACGATCAGCGGGCAAAATCAGACAATCCTGTTGGGGCAAAATTCCGCCGATATCAAGTTTCAAGTCACGACATTAGCCGGTTCGCCAGTGGTGAAACGTAAGGTGTTCTTTCAATTAATGCCGGAGGGAAAATTGGCGTTTACCGAAGCGATTACCGATGACAATGGTTACGTCAGCACGCGGGTGAATTCGACCGCGAAATTTGGCGATTACGTGATTGCTGCGACTATCAGTGACACTCAGATGATGGCAACGGTGCCGCTGACCATCGTCGATTCCCGCGCAATGCTGAATGTGATCGGGGAAGTTCAACAATTGGGGCTTAACACGCCTTCGGCTCCAGTTCGGTTTGTTGCAACCTATCGCAATGGACAACCTGCGGTAAATCAAAAAGTTATTTTTACACTGCAACCATCGGGTCATGGCTTATCAACCACTGAAGCGGTTACAGATGCGGCGGGACAAGTGAGCACCACCATGAATTCGACTAATTTAGAAGGGCGTTATGTGGTGACGGCAACGTTAAATAATACTCGGGCTCATGCAGTTATTCATCTGATGACACAGCCACAAACGGAAATGATCACCGTGACGGCGGGGGCAAAACAGCATATTTTATTGGGAGAACTTTCCGAAATCATCACAGTGACAGTTACCGATGGCGCAGGTCAACCCTTGGCAGGCAAACGGGTCAATTTTGCGATCACACCGGCAATTGACAGTCTAGTGACTCGCTCTGCAACAACTGATACAGAGGGACGCGTCAGCACCCGGCTGGATAGAAATGCGAAACAAAACAGTTACGTGATTACCGCCAGCACAGCACAGGCAACGATAGCAACGACAGTAGTGGTTCATCCGATGGTTGCTGCGGTGCTTAAATATTCTCCAATTGCAACCCTTGTTCCCGATGCTACCAAGCAAACTGATTTGGGAGAAACGGGCTTTTTTAGCGGCGTGTTTATCAACAATCAATTGCAAAAAAATGTCCCAGTATCTTCGGCAACCAAGATTATGGTGGCAATTAAATCTGCCGCGCCGGGCAAAAAAACCAATATTTACGTTACCGCCAAGAAAACTGCGACAACCACTCGCACTCGCGCTGCTGCGACAGATTCGGAATGGCTATTGGTGCAAGACACGGAACAACCACAGACTTGGCAATGGCAACCGTGGGAAGGTTCGCTTGAGACTTTGCAACCCACAGAATCTAATGTTTATTTGCCGGAAAGTGTGACGCAGCATGAATATCCAACCGAATTTCCCAGTGAAGGCGAATGGGCAATCACGGTGGGTTACAGTCCGCCTGTGGTTGAAACTGAAACACCGCCCGCCGTGCCAGAAAATTTGATTACCGCGGCAGAAGAAACTGTCGTGACCGTTGCAACGATGCCATCCTTGGGCGATAGTGTGGGTCTTGATCAAGAAAACAATCTGATTCCTACGAGAAGTGTGTTTTCTGGGGGAATTTCTATTGAAAATGCCAGCTATGTGCGTGAAGCCACAACCTTGCGTTCGCGTTCGGTACAAGTGGAGGGTAATGTCACCGTTGAACCCAGTCACGTCGGTTATTTGGCGGATATTATCGTGGTGATTGCCTATAAGGAAAGTAAGGGCGTAGAAAGTTTTTACATGATGCAAAATCCAAATGAATTGATTCCTTGGGATGGTAATAATTTCAATTTGTTGGTGTTTAAATCCGCGGTGGAATTGCCAAGTATGTATCCGATCACGCTTTACACCGGCAATTTTCCGGTCACTGGCGAATTGCGCTTTTATTTTGGCTATCGGTTATCGAATAACACCTTGATTTTTACACAAAATAGTATTAATGCCAAGGTGGGTGATGAAGCACAAATGCCGGCATTGGGGGCAACGATGGAATTTGGCAAAGCCAGTACCGCAATCAATACGTTCTTTGTGGGCGGAATTTCTCAAGATGGTCAAAGTTTTACCACCACCGCGCAATTATCCCAAAGCCAATCAGTGCAAGTGACGGGAGTCATCAATATCGCTCCAGAACATATTGGGCAGGCAGCAGAATTGCTGTTAGTGGCGGGATATACTCCACCGGGCGCGACAACTCCGCAATTTTTCATGCAAGATGTGCAAAATACGTTTCAGATATGGCAAGATTTCAATCCCGAAGCGTTAGTCCCAAAACAAGTGGTGAGCGCGTTAGAACAACAGATGACGTTGAATCTTTATCAAGGGCAGTTACCTGTGATGGGAAAAGTGGATTTTTACTTTGGTTATCGCTTAGTGGCTGATCGCAGCGTATTTTATCCCAACGTACCGATAGAAATTGTAGTCAAGTGATCGGACGAGCAGCAATGTAACAGTTACAATAGTTCGGACAATTTTCTACAACCACTTATTAAAATCAATAAGTTATAGTTATTTTCTCATCCGATAACTGATTGGTATTAAAATATAATTTTGGAATCGTCCGAACTATTGAGTTACGCAGTTCAAATCTAATGTTAGATATTTGAATAAAACCAATTGAATAACGTTTCAACTGTGTAATTCCTGAAGTCATTTTATCCATAACTACAACAAATTAATTTTTTGAATTTAGTTCTTCACTATTTTTCATCAGGAAGTCGCTATGGCACTCACACCGATTACTTTGGGTCAATACCGCATTGCACCAAATTCTCCCCCATTCATCATTGCAGAAATGTCGGGCAACCACAACCAATCGTTAGAACGCGCCCTTGCGATAGTCGAAGCCGCGGCTCAAGCAGGTGCGCACGCCCTTAAGATTCAAACATATACCGCCGACACCATGACATTGAATTTGCAGGATGGCGAATTTTTTATCCGAGATAATAATAGTTTATGGCAAGGAAAATCACTCTATCAACTCTATCAAGAAGCCTATACCCCTTGGGAATGGCATGAGCCCATTTTCAAACGTTGCCAAGAATTGGGATTGATTGCTTTTAGCACCCCTTTTGATGCCAGCGCAGTTGATTTTCTTGAAGAATTACACGTCAGTTGTTACAAAATCGCCTCGTTTGAAAATACCGATTTGCCGCTATTACGCAAGGTGGCAGCGACGGGAAAACCTTTGATTATTTCGACGGGTATGGCAAGTTTAGCTGAATTAGATGACATGGTTTGCACCCTACGCGCTGCCGGTTGTGAACAATTCATTTTACTTAAATGCACCAGTACCTACCCCGCTACGCCAGAAAACACCAATATTTTAACAATTCCCCATCTGCGCCAACTGTTCGATTGCCAAATTGGCTTATCTGACCACACGTTAGGGCTCGGCGTGGCTGTGGCGAGTGTGGCATTAGGCGCGACAGTGATTGAAAAACATTTCACGTTGTCACGGGCGGATGGGGGCGTGGATGCGGCATTTTCGATGCAACCGGAGGAATTAGCGGCGTTAGTGATTGAAAGTAAACGGGCGTGGCAGGCATTGGGTAAAATTCATTATGGCACGACTGAATTAGAAAAACCCTCATTACAATATCGGCGTTCGCTCTACGTTGCCAAAGACATGCAAGAGGGAGAGGTTTTTACGACCGATAATTTACGTGCAATTCGTCCGGGCTTGGGCTTACCTACGAAATATTATGAAGTTTTACTGGGTAAGGCAGTTGGGCGGATGGTCAAAAAAGGAACTCCTGTCAGTTGGGATTTATTAAATATCATCAAATAAAATCAATAGGTTAAATACAAAAGATTGAACCTGATCAAATTTACAATTTATCACACTTGAAATTCAGCCGCGACGCACCTATAACCGAGTGAACCGGCTCTTAATCCTCATTTTCACACATAACATGGAGTAATTAATATGGGATGGTTCTCAGCAAGCAAACCCTCATCTTCGAGTGACACATTCAGCAAACAAGAAGCCTTTTTAGCCATCGCCCTAGCCACTTCCGCGGCAGACGGCAATATTTCAGAATCCGAAGCCAAGGGCATTTTCGCCTATTTACTGCAAATGCGCATGTATGACGGCTACACTGAAAGACAAATGTCGGACATATTCAAGAAGTTACTGAGTGTGCTGAAAAATGAAGGCGTGGGCGGTCTGGTGATGGTAGCGAAAAATAGTTTGCCGGCGGAATATCGGGAAACTGCCTTTGTGTGTGCGGTAGATATTGCCCTTGCAGATGGCGTGATTGAAGACGGCGAAAAAGCCATGTTAGAAGAACTGCAACAAGTATTGGGCGTTTCGGATGATTTGGGCGGCAACATCTTGAACGTATTGTTGATTAAAAATCGTCCATAATTTCTTTTTCATTCCTGTCAAGTTTGCTGCCCGAATATTTCAGTAGGGTGTAAACTTGTCAGGATGTAACAGAGTCTTTACTC
>DYNO01000019.1:6983-26396 GCA_020721025.1 Thiomargarita sp.
CTCTGCCCCTCCTAATGATTTGGCTTGCATTGTTGCAAAAGGTCTATTGTGCGAAATCTCACGTCGTTATTTGATACAGCGCGTAATCACTCTGTTGATTTTCTTCTCTATTTATTGCTATTCGGATTTTTTTACTGGTTATTCAATAACTTCATCGCCACACTTCCCGTCACCCCGCTTGATGACACCTGCGTTTATTTCAACTACGCCAAAAATATAGTCGCAGGTAATGTATTCGCTTACGATGCCCGCAATCTGCCCTCCGAAGGATTTACCAGTCTGATTTTTCTACTCTTATTAACCCCTTTTCAATATTTTGGCATCAATTTACTATTCGCCGCCATTTTGATCAACATGATCGCCCTGATCGCGATTGTCTGGTTTGGAGTCAAGTTATATCAAGCCATTGCCGCGACCGAAAATACTCTGTTTACCTATTTATTAATGACAATCTTTGCTATCTCATTGATTTTTGACCCAAATATTGCAGTCATGATCGGAATGGGCTTTGAAAGCATGTTATCCCCCGCCCTGATTTTTGCCGCGTTTTATTTACTTTTATTCAGCTATCAACACCAAAAATCCCACCGGTCGATAAAATCCCTTCAGCAATCCATCGTGAGCAGTTTCATCTTATTGTTTTTAGCCATCTTAATTCGACCAGAAAATTTATTGATAGTAGGCGTGTTTATCGTGATGGGATTTGCGATGATCTCATACAAACGAGCGGTGATAAATGGCATCTTGATATTTGGAATCTGCTTCACGCTCTATCTGCTGTTCAAATGGGTCTATTTTGGCGATATTCTTCCTACCGCATATTATCGCAAATTCAACGAACACGGCTCATTGATGGGATATTACTATGTTATCAATACCCTAACTTATTATTTAGACAATATTTTTACTATCCTTGCATTATTCATCACAACAATTTTTCTCGATAGAAATCGAATCATACCTTATTTACTTATCTTCACTTTATTTACTGCCACTGTATTGATAATCAGTCTCTTTTTTCTCTTGGTGTCGCCCATTGTGGGATACGGCGGTCGATTTTTGGTGATACCGATAGTTATCATTCATTTCATGTTGGCGTGTTTTTTGACACGAGTGTTAGAAAAAGTGATGAATCTGAATAAAAGTTCACAAGATTCAATCATGACATTAAAATCCCTGATCATTTTACTCCCCATCACCGCGGTGCTGTTTATACCCCTTGATCGATTTTCTCTCAATTATTTTTCGACCGAACCGATTCGTAATTTTTATCAAACGGTGCGCCAAAAATTTGAGAGCCATCCGTATGTAAAATTTGGCAATTTTTTAAGCACTCACTTGAAACAGCCGCAACAGGTAACCTTAGTTTTTGGTGATGCGGGTTGTATTCCTTACACCAGTCACTTGCAATTTATCGATCCCAACGGTTTAACCGAACCGTATATTGCCCATTTGTTTAAAATTCAAGATAAAAAACAAATTGTTAAACCATTCACCGATTACATTTTACAACGTCAACCCGACATCATCGTGATGGCTTATGGACGGATTGAAAAGGATGGTATTTCACAATTGGTGGGGAGTCCTCACTCGCCATTTGGAAAATCACCGCAACTGGCTGAATTTCAAGCATATCAAGACAATGGCTTTCAATATTTATGCAGTTTGCCCAACGAGTCATTTGATGTGCATTTGGCGGTGCGCGCTCATTCGCCTCAAGCAGATCAAGTGATTCCAGTGTTACTGAAATACTGTCATACGTCTGGATATTTTTTAGCGAATGGGTTGATTAAACAGAATAAAGAGGGACAGGTGAAATTTCCCCGTTATGAGAATTAGAACTGAGCTGGGTCAGGATTTGAATCAGAATTCCTAAGCAGACAGAATCTTCAGTTGTGACTGTGGTTTAGTCATTGACCGGGATTTAAATGCTGCAATCAATCTGAATAACTATAGTTGTTAGATAGTTAGAGTCGCGACCAGAATCAGCGAGACTTTAAACGCACGTAAGAGTCATTTAAGACTTGAATTATCAAGCAGTGATGTTGACGACGTGAATAACGTTTGTTTTACTACAAATGATTTAAGATCACTATAGTATCAAACCGGTTCTATACTCATCAAACTCCATCATGATTAACATGAGAAACTAATTAGAAAATTTGCATTTTATCCTCGTTTTCACCAAAATTGTGATTGAAACGCCAACACGAATTCCAAACACATTGCCCAAATCATCATCACTTTTCCGAGAATTTCCGCCCAAGTCAAAAATATAAATTTTATCAAAGACTTCACTTAATTGTTTACGCATTCCATCCGTGGCGATACCTTCCAAAAAACCATTATTCGTTACAAAAGCGATAATGCCCTGTTCTCGATCTTGCAAACGTTCAGTTGCCCATGCGAAGGCTTTCACATACGCATCGGACAGCGAGTTTTTATTGGTTGCGCTTGAATGTTTTGCGTAATAATCTGCAACTAAATCATCAATATGTTTATACTTGCGATTCTTATTATTGTCATTTTCATTCTGTTGCCCAACATTATACGGTGGATTGCCGATAATCACAAAAATTGGAGCTTGCTTCTGCTGATTGACCCGCTTGATATTTTCCGCCACTGAAAAATCAAATTCGCCTTGTTTCGGTTCCGCCAATTCAAATGTATCTACCAAGCAAATACCCTCAAATGGTTGATATAGCTTCATTCGTTCATAATAAGCATGTTCGATATTCAAGCTGGCGATGTAATACGGCAACAACATAATTTCATTACAATGCAGTTCCTGACGATATTTGCGCTCTAAATCAAGGGAATCCACTTCTTGCATCACCCGTAAAATAAAATTGCCGGTTCCAGTAAATGGATCAAGCACATGCACGCCTTCATTTGACAAATTTTGATTAAATTCTTGTTTTAAGACTTCTTGCACCGAATTGACCATAAAATCAACAATCGGTTGCGGTGTGTAAACAATACCATGTGTATCGGCGACTTTGACCGCGAAGCCTTGAAAAAAATTCTCATATACTGCGTTCAAAAAATCCTGTTTATGGCTGTAAGTGTGGATAGTGCTTGCAGTTTCTTCAATCGCTACATAAAAACGGTCTAAACTTTTCAGAAATTCATGCCGGCTGAACGACCGCGAAGTCAGGGCAGCAATCACTTGTTCAATTTCCTTCGCAATCACATTTTTGTTCACGAAATCAGAATGATGAAAAATCGTCCGAAACAATCGCTCAGTCAATAAATGCTGTACCAACATTTCAATCACCGCAGATTGTGCAAGATTTGGGTTCAGCGAGGTTTGGCACAGGTGGCTGAATTCTTCAAATGCCCGTTTAAACACTTGATTTACCTTCAATTCTTTTAAAATAATTTGCACCAACGCGCCGCCCAATTCACCTACTTTTCCCTTAAATGCCTCAACCGCCTCCTGCCATCGCTCATAAATTGGCGGTTTATAATTCAGAAAAAGCCCTAAACCTGCAATTAAATTTTCCGGCTGTGTGGCAATCGGTGCGTCAAACACCACTTCCCCTTGTTGATACAATATGATATGTTCAGGATTCTGAAATAAAATATTGTCCGTGGGATAGCCTTCATGCAGCTTCTTTTTAATTTCTTGCGCTAAATTGTCTTGAGAATCTTTGGCTTCCCAAATACCATACAATAAAACATTGGTTTGCTTGTCCACTAATGCCCCATCTGCACGCAGTGGTTTTCGCCCGTCGCGTTTGATGGCATATTGTTCAATCAGAGCCAATTGTGGGATTTGAGCAAGATAATGTCGCAATACCACGGCAAAATGTGGCGCGACTGCTCCTTCATGAAGTTGTTGATTTTCGTGTAATATTTGAATTGCCCGATAATAATCTTGAACGACTTTGGGAAATGTTTTGTAAGTGCGAGAGAGTGTCATTTTCTTAGAAATTGTCATTGATCAACCATTCGGACAGTTTTAAAATTTCATTGAGATTTCAATCAGTTAATTGTACAGACGATGACAAAAAACTGTCCGAACGGTTGATAGAGGTCGGTGACAAGGTTAATTGGGCTTCATATCAGAATCAAGCTCATTTTACACTTTAATATTTTTCAGCACCACATCAACCACTTGCTGCAATGCGTGGGGCGTGGCAGCTTGTCGGGCAGCATGAGACATGGCAGCTAATTTTTCCGGATGATTCGCCAATTCATTGATTAAATTGCTTAATTTATCGACTGACAACTCAGTTTGCGGTAATAAAATCGCCGCTTGATTGTCTGATAAAAATCGAGCGTTATGCGTTTGATGATCGTCAACCGCGTGGGGAAATGGAATTAAGATGCTGGCAACCCCCACTTGCGCTAACTCACTGATTGTTAAAGCTCCTGCCCGACACACCACCAAATCTGCCCATGAATATGCGGTTGCCATATCTTCAATAAATTCAGTGACGGTTGCTTGAAATGGTGCGTTGGCGTAGGCTTGTTGGGTAATTGCAAGTTGATTGCGTCCCGTTTGATGGATAACTGCCAGTTTTGCTTGAATTTGTTGCAATGCAGCAGGAACAGTTTCATTCAATATCTGCGCTCCCAAACTCCCGCCGACCACCAGAATATGCAACGTATTGTTATTCATCAAGTTTTTTGGTTGATCCTGAATTGCCATGATATTGGCACGAAGCGGATTGCCGGTGTGAATGGCATGATATGCGTCAGGAAAAGTATGGGGAAAGGCTTGCATCACTTGGCGCGCGAGCCGGGCTAACCAGCGGTTAGTCAATCCGGAAATTGCATTTTGTTCGTGAATTAACAACGGGATACGTGCCAACCATGCCGCAACGCCGCCGGGTCCGCTCACAAATCCCCCCATTCCCACCACTGCCACCGGGCGAATTTGACGCAACACTCGCAACGATTGCCAAATCGCGAAACCAATTTTAAAGGGAGCAGTAAGCAGTCGCAGCACGCCTTTTCCACGTAATCCTTTGATATCTATATAATAAATTTCTATCCCGGCTTGAGGCACAACACGGGCTTCTAACCCGTGCGGCGTACCTAACCAACAGATTTTAAAGCCTTGTTGCTGCAATGCCTGAGCGATGGCGAGTGCGGGAAAAACATGTCCACCCGTCCCGCCTGCCATGAGTAAAATAACCGGTTTTTGCGTCATATCGTTGCAATCGTTTGAAAATATAGGATGAGTTTTGAAATAAAACTATAACAGCATTTGCTGCGTTTTTTATCGGAGCCATTCGTTGCAACAAACAGTGATGAGTTAAACCAATATGTTATCATCAAAGAAACATGATTTGTCGGACACTCCCCATTTTTTGATCGTAGCCGATGTGCATTAAAATTGACATAAACTTAATTAATTGATTTAAAGCTATTATTTACCAAATTGAATATTCTTGATATAATAATAATAATAATGATGATATAATATTTCATAATAAAAATTTAGCTGAAGTTGACGGTTAAACAACATTAAAATCAGTCAGTCGTTTTAAAGCAAGGAGGAATTTGCAGTGAAATTATTAGATAAAATGATTCGACACTGGCGAGTCAAGGTCGCACTGAAAAATCGACCTAAAATCATGAAAAATGTCTTTGATATTGGCTGTGATGATGGTTATCTGCTTGGAAAAATTAGCAATATTACCGAGCGACAAGATGGCGTTGATCCCCGTCTGAGTGCCAATGTGAGTAGCCCCACTTCTGAGCTCAAAAACGGTACTTTCCCGTCCGCAGTCGCTGAACATCAAATGCAGGGAACGTATGATGCTATTTTTGCGTTGGCGGTGTTTGAGCATTTTTCTGAGCAAGATATTCAGCAATCTGCAACCGTTATCTCGCGCATGTTATCCCCCCACGGTCGCTTGATTATTACCGTTCCCCATCCGTTTGTTGACAAAATACTTGATTTATTAAGATTTCTTCGCCTGATTGATGGGCAAGCCTTAGAAGAACATCATGGTTTTGAACCCGACGCATTATTGACCTATTTTTCCAATTCCTTGCGACTGGTCAAGCGAGAACGGTTTCAATTTGGATTAAACAATGTTTTTGTTTTTGAGAGGTTTGAATGCAATTAACTATTCTGATGCCCTGCCTTAATGAAGCAGAAACATTGCGGCGTTGTATCGAAAAAGCCAATTCATGGGTTCGCCATTCTGGGATGGAAGCGGAGGTTTTGATTGCCGACAATGGCAGCACCGACGGTTCGCAGGTAATTGCCAAATCTTTGGGGGCGCGGGTGGTCGCAGTCGAGCAGCGGGGTTATGGTTCTGCCCTGTTTCACGGCGCGATGGCAGCACAAGGCGAATGGATTATCATGGGCGATTCCGATGACTCTTATGATTTCAGCAATCTTGATCCCTTCGTCGAAAAATTACAGCAAGGTTATGATTTGGTGATGGGGAATCGGTTTTTAGGGGGAATTGCACCGGGGGCAATGCCTTGGAAAAACAGATACATCGGCAATCCCATTCTGACATGGATCGGTCGTTTATTGTTCAAATGCCCAGCGAAAGATTTTCACTGTGGATTACGCGGATTTCGGAAAGATGCCTTTTTACGGATGGATTTACGCACGACAGGAATGGAATTCGCCTCAGAAATGGTGATCAAAGCCAATTTATTTGGAATGCGTATTATCGAAGTTCCCACCACTTTGGCGAAAGATGGACGTTCTCGCCCCCCTCATTTGCGACCTTGGCGCGATGGTTGGCGACACTTACGGTTCATGTTACTTTTCAGCCCACGCTGGCTATTTCTCATCCCCGGACTCACGTTATTTATTCTCAGTGCCCTCAGTTACGGCGCGTTGCTCTACGGACCGGTCAAATTTGGTGGGTTTGTGTTTGATATTCATACCTTATTTTTCGCAGAAACGGGCTTGGTGCTTGGCTATCTCGCGGTGGCACTCGGTGCTGTGATTCGGATGATAGGAATTCGCGAAGGTTTATTACAAGAACATGCCTTGCTCGAAAAACTGCGCGCCTCTCCCGTGATTGAAATCGGTGGCACGCTGGGAATTGTCATGATAATCATCGGTTTATCGCTCGGATTTGACGCATTAATTGCATGGAGTGCCGTCAAATTTGGTCATCTTGCCCCCGGCACGTTGTTACGAACTATCAGTTTTTCAACGACATTGATGTTATTGGGCGGAATCACTTTAATGACTTCCCTTGTCATGGGATTTTTGGCATTACCTACTCGTGAGCAACGATTTTGAGCGCATTCCTCCTCACTCTCTGCGTACTTTTCAGTGCTGCCGCCTCAATTTTCCTAAAAATGGGAGCTTCCACGCTGACAGGTACGCTTAGTTTTTCAGCCTTAATCAGTAATCCCATGATTTGGATCGGTGGATTTTGTTATGCCGCCGCATTTTTTGGTTATATTTACGTCCTCCGAGTCGTCCCGTTGTCATTGGCGCAACCCGTGATTACTGCGGGAGTTTCGGCGGTCACCGCGTTTGTTGCCGTCATTTTATTTCGTGAACCGATAGCGTTCATCAACTGGATTGGTTTCTTATTGATTTGTCTAGGTATTTTTCTGTTGTTTCAAGGACGCACTTAAAATTTAAGAAAGGTTTGCCTCATGGGACAACGAGTTATTACCAAAAATACGCTCTTTTATGGCGACAACTTGCCAGTCATTCGAGAATATTTAGCCGATGAAACCATTGATTTGATTTACTTAGACCCACCGTTTAATTCAAGTCGTAGTTACAACGTGCTCTACAAAGATGAAAGTGGCGCGGAAGCGGAGGCGCAAATTGTCGCGTTTGAAGACACTTGGCATTGGAATCAAAGCACTGAAACCCAGTATCGAGAGTTAGTCGCGGGAGGAGATAAGTTAGCGCAATTATTGGAAACCTTGGTCGCAGTGATTGGGCGAAATCAGATGATGGCGTATTTGGTGATGATGGCGGCGCGTTTGATTGAGTTGCATCGCATATTGAAACCCACCGGAAGTTTATATTTGCATTGTGATCCAACTGCAAGTCATTATTTGAAGTTAATTTTAGATATGATTTTCAGCGCGGGGAATTTTCAGAATGAAATTGTTTGGCAAAGAACCAGTAGCCATAATGATGTCAAACGTAAATATGGGGATTTATCTGATACACTGCTTTTTTATACCAAAACTCAGCAGTACACATTTAATGTTCAATATGCACCCTATTCAGAAGAGTATGTGCAGAATTCGTATAAATTTGTAGATACCGATGGACGCAAATATCAAAGTGTTGACCTAAGAAGTCCTAATCCACGTCCAAACTTGACTTATGACTATAAAGGCTATAAACCACATAAAAATGGTTGGGCTGTTTCCCTAGATAGAATGAAAAAATTGGATGAAGAGGGACGGCTTATTTTTCCAAAATCTAACGAGGGTCGAATTAGAATAAGAAAATATCTTGATGAGATGCAAGGCGTTCCAATGGGAAATGTTTGGAGTGACGTAAAAGTTATTCAAGCCCAAGCTAAGGAACGTCTCGGCTATCCCACGCAAAAACCAATTGCGTTACTTGAACGGATTATTCAAGCCAGTAGCAATCCCGGTGATGTTATTCTTGATCCGTTCTGTGGTTGTGGGACTGCGGTTCATGCCGCGCAAAAACTTGACCGAATTTGGGTGGGCATTGACATCACCCCGCTGGCAACCGCCCTCATCAAAAGTCGTCTTTATGATGCCTTTAAAATCGAAGCCAAAAAAGATTATGACCTGATTGGCGAACCGACCACATTATCCGATGCAAAACACTTGGCAAATCAAGATCGTTATCAATTTCAATGGTGGGCATTGGGGCTGATTCCGGCGCGTCCTTACGGCGGTCAAGCGGGCAGCAAAACGGGCAAAAAAGGCGCGGATAAGGGCATTGACGGCGTGATGACTTTCAGCGATTCCACCCACGACAGCGATAAACGCATCATCATTCAAGTCAAAAGTGGCAAAGTAAAAAGTAGCGATATCAGAGATTTAAATGGCACTGTGGATCGAGAAAAGAATGCTGTGATGGGAATTTTTATCACGCTTGAACCGCCGTCCCGTAATATGGAATTAGAAGCGATGGAAATTGGTTATTATCATTCTGAAGGTTTTAACCGTGATTATCCAAAGATTCAAATCTTGACCATTGAGCAACTGTTGGCAGGTGAAAAAGTCAAATTTCCCGGCACCGATACCACGCTGAAACAAGCACCGCGGGAATTTAATCAGATAAAACAACAAGATTTATTATAACCAGAACTAACTCTTAACAACAAAGCCATTGAGTTAAGGAAAAATAGGCAAAAACGGATGTTATTCAAGAACTCAAATTCAAACAACGAAATTTTACCAAACACAGTCTCAATGAGAAATAATCTCAAATAAAACAAATAGTTCCTCGTTCTAATGCTCCGCGTTGGAATGCAGTCCAGACGCTCCAGCGTCACGCGTGATAATTTCTAACTCATTGCTTTTTATCATCTTGATGAAAAATTGTTGCTCCGTTGAAATGGAAAGCGAAATACAGATGGTTGAACTCATCAAATTTGAACCGGTGACGCGGAGCATTGGAACGAGGAACTCTTTGTTTTATTTAATAAAATTTGTCATTTTGTAAAGTTTTATTGCTTAAAATCAGATTGATTGTTAAACATTAAATTCACAAATGGTTTAAACTAACTATATCTTTTTCGCTCAATTCTGCCACACCATCCCAAGTGCTATTATTGCCCAATTTTTGCCAATGCCGCGCCCGATCCAAATAAATATGAGCCGCTTGATCTTTCGGATTTTTTTCCAAACATTTAGCAAACAACTGCTCCGCAAGATCAAAATTACGTCGTTGATACGCCACAAAAGCCTCGGCAAAAATACCCAACGTTGCCAACTTCGCATCGCGCATTTTCATGGTTTCCCCGTCCAAAACCTCAAATACGATAACTGGTTGCGTTTTTCCCTTCACTTTTACTTTATCAATCAAGCGGATCGAATATTCATTTACATCAACTAACTTATTATAAGTATGTTCCGTGATCAGCAACGAGGCACCATAAATTTTAGTCAAATTTTCCACCCGCGACGCAAGATTTACAGCATCACTGATGACCGTGCCATCCATCCGATTTTCTCCGCCTATCGTCCCCAACATCAATACACCGGTGTGAATTCCAATACCAATGATTATCGGTTCTTCATTGCGCTTGATCCGTTCTTCATTAAACTTTTCAAGCGTTTGTAGCATCGCAATTGCACCACACACCGCATCATCAGCCCCATTAGGAAACAACGCCATCACAGAATCACCGATATATTTATCAATAAATCCTTTGTAGGCTTTGACCACAGGTTCCATTTTACCGAGGTAGGCGTTGATAAACTGAAAATTCTCGGCAGGAGTCATTTTTTCAGATAGCTGCGTAAATGAGCGGATATCAGAGAAAAGTACCGTCATCTCTTGCTGTACCTGATCGCCAAGTTGCACATCTGCGATAGTTTCCTTGCCCAGAAAACTTAAAAATTCCCGCGGCACAAATCGACTGTATGCCTTGTTTTGAATCTCTAATTTTTCCTTACTGAGCTCTAAATCACGCTGTGCTTGCTTCAATTGAGTAATATCGCTCACAATGCCAGTAAACATCCGTTCATTATTGATCACCAATTCACTGACTGAAAGATAAATAGGAAAAGTTGATTTATCCCTGCGTTGCCCGATAATTTCACGCCCAAAGCCCAAAATACGATTTTTTCCAGTTTTCAAGTAATTCTGAATATAGGTATCATGTTGATCACAATAGGGTTTTGGCATCAACATATTAATATTCGCCCCTTGCAATTCGCTTTCATGATAGCCAAACATTTTCGCTAAGGAAGGATTATAAAATTGAATCACGCCCTGCGTGTTAATCATCACAATTCCATCAACTACGGTATGTAAAATGACTTTAAACCGTTGTTCGCTATCCTTCAGTGCCCGTTCAGCTTGAATCCGTGCGGAAATATCGACTGCGGACACAATCACGCCAATGACTTGTTTTTCTTCATTAAAATAGGGAACGATATCCATCTGCGCCCATAATTTTCTTCCTTGAATCGTCTGCAATTGATGGATTAAGCCCAGTTGCGGTTCGCCAGTTTCAATCACTCGTAAATCATCCTGATATAAAACATCGGATTGGGTCGCAAATAATTCATCAAACGGACAACCATAAGGGGCTTGATGGGGCACAATGTCACATAAATTCGCCGCAGTTTTATTCATCCACAACACCCGGTTATAGTTGTTTTTATGCCAAATAAACGCGGGCACGGCATCAAAAATTGCGTTTTGTTCCCGTTGTTTTTGGCGAATTTCGGTTTCAATTTGGACACGAATCGCCACTTCTTGTTTCAAACGGTTATTCAATTCTTGCATTTCACCCAATGCAATGGCTAAATTGGCATTACTTTGATGAAGTTCCGTAGTTCGTTGATTAACCAATTGCTCTAAACCCGCATGAGTGTGTTGCACCCGTTCAAGCATGGTATTGAAGATTGTCGCTAACAATCCCACTTCATCACGAGTATAAACCGTTGCCCGCGCTGCCAAATTTCCCGTTTGTACTTTGAGAATCGTTTGGCTTAAGGCACGAAGTGGGCGGGATAAACGATAAGCAACGCCAAATGTCAACCCCAATCCAAGCAATAAACTCAAAAATCCACTGATGAAAAGTGATGACCAGATGGTATATTGAAGCTGATTAAGCGATTGATTTGCATCAGTTTTTAATACAATCCCCCACTTTGTTTCTTCTAATCGCAGCAACGGACGGTACAACACCAAAATGGGTTGATTCTTACAATCGGTGTGGGTGAATGACTCCGCTTTTTCCTCAATGGTCGCAAGTTGCAATTGTTCGCGAGTCGCCGAATAGACGCAATCTTGATGTGGTGAGTGAACTGTTAAAACATCAAGTTTATCATTGATTAGGAAAGCTTCGGTCGCGGGATAGCGACTGTAATGAATCAATAACAATTTTTCTATTGCTGCACGATCAATATGTAAAATGAACCAACCAAGCAATTCGGGTGTGTCAGGGGCGGGCACCGGCTGGGAAATAATTAAGCTATCCAATTGTTTATCGGGCAGTTGGGTCGAAACAAGGGTATGGGAACGTATCGCTGTCCATGAGGAAGTTGCTAATAGTTCGCCAATTTCTACGGTATGAGTGGAAAGCAAAATTTGCCCGTCCAGTTGCACAAACTGTAATGTAGCAAAATCAAGATGATGGCGTTTAATTAATTGAAAATATTGCAATAATAGTTGATAGCTGGTTTCTTGTTGCACTATGTTCCACGAATCTTCAGCAGATAAAGTGGGTTGTAACGCTTGCTTTTTCTGGTGAATCATGGCAATTTGAGCCCGCAATAAGGGATTTGTCGCATGAGTTTGCACATCACTGATTTGCTCATCTAACCAATTGATAAATTGTGTTTTTTTTAAATCTGCGATTAACTCAAGTTCATGAAAAAATTCTTGTTGACGTTGTGTATATTCACCTTGAAATGGGGTAAATGGCACACCATAAATTCTGATAATATTAGTCAATATTAACATCGCGACAAATAATAATCCAAAATGTAACAACATCTTAGATTGCAGACTACAAAAAATCGGCTTAATTCGTGCGTCTGTGGTGGCAGGAAATTTGGAATACCGCATGATGTTTTTAGCGTTTTGAGTGAATTGTGGAATGATGCACGATAAATATCGAATTATTTTTGGTAGGGATCAACCGAATCATGCACTTTTAATGCTAACTTTTTGATTTAACAAACCACGATTCACTATCAATTGACCACAACCATTTTTAAATCAAGAATTTGGCATAATATTCAATCGCTTATTGATGGTATCACTGAACTGATTGAATAATAAACTATTTTATTCCTTCAACAGTCAAGACAATGACTTAGCTCATCTGACTCATCATGCTTTTCTCAACAAACTCTATTCTAGCAGAAATATTACACATTTGGCTAGTTAATCTTTATTTATTATCATTAAGTTACAGCTTAAACGTCCTTAATTATTCGCTGACAGGTGATCTATGCTGCTGCAACCGTGATAAAGCAATCGTCACGCCAATTTTCTTCACGTTAATCTGAATATAAACAACCGGATAACAAAAAACACCAAGTTTAATCAATTTATTCGCACTTTTTTCAGCGAGTTGCTTCTTTGAGTCGTTACGCGGTTGAATCAGAATTCAATTAATATACTAATTCTTTGAATCAATTGAAAATTAGATTTGAACTGCGTAACCCCTAACAATTAACTTGTTAAGTTTCAGCCGCTTAACAGGTTAAATCCGTGATACAGATTTTCAGTCACCCAGTAATGACCAAAATTTATTTTTTCTCCGTTGCTTTACATTGATCTAATTGACTTTGTACAGCTTGCAATTGGCTATGTAGCTCGGTTTCCATCTGCTTGGCTTGAACCCAATAACTTTTCGCACTTTGTTGCGCGGCTAACAATTCCTGTCGCACTTGATGAGCTTCACGTTGTGCCACCTGCCACTGTTTCGCAAAATCGGTCGCCATCGCGCTATCTAGTTGTTTTTGTGACGCTTGTAACTGCAATTCAGTATTTTGCAAACTCAGTTGTAACTGTTGTTTTTCAGCACTCAATTGCTGCACTTGCTGCGATAAATTTTGAACACGGGTATCATACTCTGTCATTAATTCAGACAATTTCTCTTGTAATTCAGTGAGTTGTTGCGAGGTTTGTTGTAACAACTGTTGATTACTCTGAGAACTGTATTGTAATTGCTGCACTTGATCGGCATACTCCTGTTGCAACGAGTCTTTGGCTTGATGCGCCGCGTGTAACTCTTCTCGCAATTTTGCAATTTCATCCTCATGTAACGTCTTGATAGTCGCCAATGATTGCAACGATTCTTGTAATTTTTGTTGCGAATCGGTCAATTTTTGTTGCAACTGCTGTTTTTCTACAATCCATTCATCCTGTATCTGCTGTAAACTGGCATATTGCTGCTGCAACTGGTCATGCTGGGTTTGCGTGGTTTGTTTTTCTTGCGTGATGGAATCAAGTTGTTGTTTAAATTCAGTTTTAACTTGAGCAACCGCTGCATCCTGTTGTTGCTGCAAATTTTGTTGCACGTTATCTATTTGATTTTGGGTTGATAATAATTGTTGTTGCGCCGCTTGCGCTTGGGTGTGTGTTTCTTGTAACTCATTGATTAATTTAGATTGAGCTTCGCGCATTTCCTGTTGTTGCTGACGAATTGCTTGTTGTTCTTGCAATGCCGCCGCCAATTCCCGCTCAACTTGCAATAAGTCTGCATTTTGCTTCTCGACATTTTTTAATTCCGTCCGCGTGGTTTGCAGTGCTTGCTGGGCGATTTGCGTGGCTTCCAATTGATCTTCATACGCGATTTGTATCTTTTTCTGCGTTTCCAACGCTGTCGCCATCTCATCATGCAATATTGACAATTGTTCTTTATCCGTAATCGCGCGCGCAAAAAATGCTAACTGCTCATTCACAAATTGCCGGAATTGTTGCAGATGCGTCGAGTAACTTTGTTTAAAATTCGCTTGTATTTCGACAAGTTGCTGCCACAATTGCTCACTCTGTTGTAATTTTTCAGCCAGTTGTGACTTTTCTTGTTCAGAACGTTGTAATTGTGCTGATATTGCCAACATTTTTGCTTGAAATTCCTCAGCTTGCTGATTCTGTTGTGTTGAAAAATGCTGAGTCAGTTGTTGCACTTGTTTTTCATGCGCTAACTGCAAATCTTTATTGTCTAATTGTTGCTTTTGCAAATTGGCTTGCGTTGTTTGTAACTGGACACGCGTGTCACGCAATTCTTGCTCAGATTTCAATAAGTTATCAATGAGCACCCGTTGCAATACTTGCTCTTCCTGCGTCGCTTTTTGCGCTGAAACTGCACATTCTGCTGCTTTTGCCGCTGTGGTTCGCTCAACCTGCTTATTTCGCAATTTATCTGCTTCTTGTAACTGCTGAAGTTGGGCTTGCGTTTCTTGTAAATCAGTTTGCAATTGTTGTTTTTGCGCTTCCACCTGCTGCAATTTTTGTAAACTGTCGGCTTCGTGACTCAATTTATCTTGTTGTGTTTGATGCAATTGTTTCTGCAACTGCTCTATCATTGTTTGCAATTCAATAGATTGTTGCGTCATTTGTGCCAAACGCTGTTCATAATCAGTTTTTACTTTATCCTGCGCTTGTTGCAGTTGTTCCAGTTGCCGCGCCTGTTCTTCTTGGGAAGCGAGTTGAATTTCTTGTGATTTAAATTCATTCGTTTCAAGAGCTTGTTTTAATGTCTCGGTATATTGTTGTAATTGTACAATGCGCTGTTCATATTCGCCCCGTAAGCTATTTTGTTGATCTTGGGATTGTTGTAATTTTTCCTCAGTGGTACGCAGAGCTTGTTGAATATTGTCAATTTGTTGCCGCAATTGTTGCCGCAATTGTTGCAATTGTTCGGTCTGCTGCACTTGCAACGCATCTTTTGCCTGACGCGCCTCTTGCAACGCGATTTCTAATTCTTGTTTGCGAACCTGATTCGCGCGAAGATTTTCAGAAATTTGTTGCAATTGTTGTTCATGTTCTCTTTTGAGATATTTATGAAATTGCAAGCATTCCAACGGTATGTCCGATGGCGTGGTTAAGGATTGGGACGGCTGTTGATAGGGCTGTGGCACGCCGTACATGGCATATCCTGTTGATATCCAAGATAGAGTGACGAGCATCATGAGGAAGGCAAAAAGTGTCATGACAGCCGTTTTAAATGTGTGCATAAAGGTGTCCGTTGCTGAATTTTTGATTTGACTCATCATAACTAAATTTTAGGTGAAAGTGATGCAATCTAAGTGAGACTGTATCAAATTGGATGCCATTTTTTTGAATGAAGGGAAGTTTTACGGTCGGATGGTGCTTAAATTTTTGTATTTCTGGTAGTTAATAATTATTTGGCAACGATATTTTTGCTGAAAAATGTTTGGTAGTGCCGCCACACAAGTCAGGATGACAATATTTTTCAGAGATTCAAACCTGTTAGGTTTCAGCAAACCTGACAGGTTGAGATGAGCTTTTTACAGTTCCCCAGCTATACGGTAACAATTGGGTCGTGGGTCGGTCACAACAGCCATACCAATGAGCGATAAATTGCTATCATGACGGGAAACAATAACTTTTCCAATACTCCAGAAATTAACAATCCAATCAGAATAAACAAGCCAAACGGTTCGAGTTGTCCAAAACTGTCTGCTAAATTACGTGGTAGGATGCCGTGTAGCACCCTGCCCCCGTCGAGCGGTAAAATAGGGAGCATATTCAGTACCATCAAGCCAACGTTCACAATGATTCCTGCCCTGCCTACATGCACCAGAAATTCTGCTTGGTGAAATGACGGTTGAAGTAAAATCGCTAATTTGATGATAAGTAACCAAAAAATCGCCATCAATAAATTTGCAGTAGGTCCCGCCAATGCCGTCAATGCCATATCTCGCCGAGCTTGTTTGAACTGACGCACGTCAATAGGCACCGGTTTTGCCCAGCCAAAAATAAATCCAACTTGCAAGGCAACCATCGCGAGCGGTAAGATAATTGTGCCAATCGGATCAATGTGTTTGATGGGATTTAAAGTGACTCGTCCCAGTCGATATGCGGTTTTGTCGCCCAGTCGTAAGGCTGCCCACGCGTGCGCGGCTTCATGTCCGGTGATGGCAAGCAACATGGGGAGCGACCAAATCGCAATTTGTTGTACCACGGTAAAATTTTCAGACATTCTGTCTCATTCCTCAGATAATTCAAGCCGATCCACCGCACCCTTGCCCAAACGCAG
The DNA here is from genome assembly GCA_020721025.1 of Thiomargarita sp. Classification (GTDB taxonomy): domain Bacteria; phylum Pseudomonadota; class Gammaproteobacteria; order Beggiatoales; family Beggiatoaceae; genus DYNO01. The sequence goes on from DYNO01000019.1 coordinate 23,843, forward strand.
CACTTTGGGTACGTCATCGAGGAGGTCTATCACGGTAGTTGCTTCGATACCACAATTGCCGCCATCAATAATTAAATCAACGTGTTTTTCAAGCTGTTCGCGCACCGCTTCCATATCCGTTTCTGGTTCAGTTTTTCCCGGCAAGAGTAGGGTGGAACTCATGATCGGTTCGCCCAATTGTTCTAATAAGGCATGGACAATCGGATGATCGGGCACTCGTAAACCTATCGTTTTGCGCTTTGGATGTTGCAGCCGGCGTGGAACTTCATGGGTGGCGTGCAGAATAAAAGTATAAGCTCCAGGCGTGAAGGCTTTAATCAGTCGAAAGGCGACATTATCCACTTTGGCATAGGTGGCAATTTCGGATAAATCACGGCATACTAAGGTAAAATTATGTTCCTTGTCAATTTGACGAATGCGCGCAATCCGTTCCATCGCCACTTTATCGCCAATACGACAGCCTATCGCGTAACAGGAATCGGTCGGGTAAATCATCACGCCCCCTTTGCGCATAATCGCCACCGCTTGCGTGATCAGGCGAACTTGTGGATTGACGGGGTGAATGGTGAAAAATTGGCTCACTGCAACCTCACTTGGTCATTAATCCGGCGGATGCCATCGTGACGGCGCGAAACATGGCGCGTCCTTTGTTCAAGGTTTCTTCCCATTCATTTTCTGGAATAGAATCTGCGACAATGCCGGCACCTGCTTGAATATACAGCACATCGTCTTTAATTACCGCAGTACGAATGGCAATCGCAGTGTCCATATCCCCATGCCATGCAAGATAACCCACCGCGCCACCGTACACCCCGCGTTTCACAGGTTCTAATTCGTCAATAATTTCCATCGCTCGAATTTTTGGCGCGCCACTCAGGGTACCGGCGGGAAATGTCGCTCGGAGCACGTCTAATGCTTGATAATGTGGCTGAAGTGTGCCAGTCACTTGCGATACAATGTGCATGATATGGGAATAACGTTCAACGATCATTTTATCGGTGACTTTGACACTTCCCGTTTCTGCCACCCGTCCTACATCATTTCGTCCCAAATCAATCAACATCAGATGTTCAGCCAATTCTTTGGGATCGGCGAGCAATTCCTGTTCTAATCTTCGATCTTCGGCTTCGGTTTTACCGCGTGGACGCGTTCCCGCAATCGGTCGCACGGTGACTTCCCGATCCTTGACGCGCACCAAAATTTCCGGTGATGAGCCAACAATATGAAAATCTGCAAGATTCAAGAAAAACATGTACGGCGATGGATTTAAATAACGTAGGGCGCGATAGACATTCAACGGAGGCACTGCACAGGGAATGGACATGCGTTGCGATAAAACCACTTGCATGACATCGCCTTCGTGAATATAGTGTTTGATGGTTGCAACTGCGCGCTCAAAATCGGCTTTTTTAAATCCATGCGTGAAATCAGTTTCTTGCACTTCAAACGGGGGCGGCGTGGTGTGATAAATCGGTGTATCACGAAGTTGTTGAATCAGTTGATCTAATCGTTGTTGAGCCCGCTGATATGCGTCGGTTGTTTCGGGATTGGCATGGACGATAAAATAAAGTTTTCCTTTCAAATTATCAAATACCAGCACCTCTTCTGACAGCATGAGCAGGATATCAGGGGTTTCTATGGGATTGTTTTGTGGTGCATTTGCCAGTCGGGGTTCGACATAACGAATGGTGTCATAGCCAAAATAGCCGACCAAACCGCCAGTGAACGGAGGAATTTCGCCCAACCGTGGTACTCGAAATTGTTGTTGATATTGTGCAATCCACGACAATGGATCAACCGCTTTGGCATGTTCAACCAATTGATTATCATGAGTTACGCGCACGTCTTGTCCAAACACGCGAATCACGGTTTGCGCGGGCAAGCCAATAATGGAATAACGCCCCCATTTTTCGCCACCTTGAATGGATTCCAACAAATAAGAGTAAGGTGCTTGGGCTAATTTCAGATAGGCACTGAGGGGCGTGTCTAAATCGGCTAAAACTTCACGCAAAATGGGAATACGGTTGTAACCATTTGCTGCCAGTTGGGAAAATTGTTCAGGAGTCATAAGTCGAATCTGTGTCAGAATAACGGGCAAACTGTCGAAGGCGTATGCTATCATAATTTTTAGTATCTATTGCTGTCATTGCCAAATTCCCGTTGCCATTTCTTCTATGGATTTATAGAACCGATTTGACATCTTTAAGCCATGTAGATTAAGCTGTTTCTATTTTCGTATGAACAGCGGTTTAAAAATGTCGTTAAGCGTTTGTAAAAAACCAAACGTTATTCACGTCGTCAACATCACTGCTTGATAACTCAAGTCTGAAGTGATTCTTACGTGCGTTTAAAGTCTCGCTGATTCTGGTCGCGACTCTAACTATCTAACGACTATAGTTATTCAGATTAATTGCAGCATTTAAATCTCGGTCAATGACTAAACCACAGTCACAACTGAAGATTCTGTCTGCTAATGTCAAATTCTCTTTCTTTGCTCCGCATTTGGAACAAGTTTTACTACTGGGAAAAAATCTATCGGCAATGACCACAACGC
>DYNO01000166.1 GCA_020721025.1 Thiomargarita sp.
AAAACAGGAATAACTTAATCCTCTCTGTTTAAAGATGTCAAATCGGTTCTATATCACATATTATTTAGACATCGCGTAAAATGTTCCATTAATGCGAGAAAATAACAGATAATAATCAATTAAATTAATGAATTACTCCTAAAAAATACTGACTGCCATCAAATTTACAGACTGGCGTAATATTTGCATAACACGTCCAACACTTCGGCGCGGCTGAATTCGGCGGGGACAGTTTCATTGTGGGACAGTAATTCACGTAATTTCGTTCCTGACAACATCAAACGGTCTGCATCTTCATGTGGGCAAGTCCGTTGAGAAGCCATTCCGCCGCACCGGTAACACCAAAAAGTCAGATCAATTTTCAGTGGTTTGATTTTTAGCGCATTTTCAGGAATTTCATCAAAAATTTTCTGTGCATCAAAAGAGCCATAATAATTCCCTACTCCGGCATGATCCCGCCCAACAATCAGGTGTGAACATCCATAATTTTGACGAAATATCGCATGTAGTAATGCTTCTCGCGGACCGGCATAACGCATGTCCAACGGATAGCCCGCTTGTACGACGGTATCTTTAACAAAATATTGTTGAATCAAGGCATTAATTGCTTGAGTGCGTACTTCCGCGGGAATATCGCCTGCCTTCAATTTCCCCAACAATGAATGTACCAGCACCCCATCACAGATTTCTATCGCGATTTTAGCTAAATATTCATGGGAACGGTGCATCGGATTCCGGGTTTGAAATGCCGCAATGGTATGCCAACCTTTTTGTCTAAATAATTCACGAGTTTGCATCGGAGTGAGGAATAAATCAGGATATTTGCGAGGAAAATCGCCTTGCGACAACACCTTCACTGTTCCTGCTAAATTGACCTCCCCTTGTTGCATCACCATCTGTACCCCCGGATGAGCAGGGTCTGTAGTTTTAAATACTTGTTGACACTCATATTTTTTGTCTATGGTGTATTTTTCGCTTAAGGTTAAAATCGCCATAATTTCGTGATCTTCCGGGTTGATCAACGCAACTTCATCGCCAATTTTTAACGCAGCCGCAGTCGCCGCAGTCGCCGACAATGTGATGGGGATAGCCCAGAAAACTCCATTACTTAGCGTATAATTCTGGCACACACCCCGCCAATCTGCTTGGGTCATAAACCCCGTCAATGGCGTAAATCCTCCAATTCCCAACATAATCAGATCGCCAATTTCCCGCGAAGTCATTGGTAATGTGGGTAAATTTACAGCATATTGTTTTGATTGAATTAATTCTGCACCCTGCAACAACAAAGGGTTTAATTGATCAGCACCATGAGGTTGAATTAAATCAGACATGCGACTATCCTCCACGATAAAAATACGATATTTAAGCAACGATATTACCAGTCAGTACGAAAACAATTATTTTCTCATGAAGTTATGCAGGTGGCGTGAGGGACGCAAAAAATTGATGACATTGCAGCGAAAAATAATGGTTTGAAGAAAATTTGGTGGAATGGCAAACTAAAATGTTATGGAAAGTATCAGTAGAAATATTTTAAAATCAATAGATTGGAATTCTAAAAAAATTCTTGTGATGGTCATTGAAAAGTTACCTAAAACACCGCCCCAAATTTGAACAACCATTCGTATCATTGTTATAATGATAACCTAGTTTCCGATTTCTCCATGAAGTGGAAGTTAAGTTCAAAACAGACCAATCATTTTTTTGCTTCACTCTGCGGTTATGTCAAACTTGAACTCCTTAAGGAATCTACACAGCTTAACCACTTTGCTTTGCGTTCTAAACTCTACTTGAAGGCTATTCGCTCCGCTTTCGATGCCCTGCAACAATTTAAACATATTTCCTTTGCTGCGTAAGCTGAGTTATTAACTAACTACCCCTTATTTTTGACCTTGACAGAGAAAAATCATGGATTGGACTCCCCATTTAACCGTCGCCGCGGTGATCGAATCAGAATCAAGTTTTTTACTGGTAGAAGAAAATGCCGATGGGATGACGGTTTTTAATCAGCCCGCGGGACACTGGGACGAGGGTGAAACCTTGATAGATGCCGTCATTCGTGAAACGTTAGAAGAAACCGCATGGCATTTCATTCCACAGGCAATCGTTGGGATTTACACCTATACTAGCGATATAAATAAGATTACCTACTTACGAATCTGTTTTTGTGGTACAGCAACCTCGCAAGATACTGATCGTCCCCTAGATACCGGCGTAGTGCGGGCGGTGTGGCTGCCTCGTGCTGAATTGCTCCACCAAAAATTGCGTAGTCCCATGGTATTACAATGTATTGATGACTACCTCAGCGGTAAACGCTATCCCCTTTCCTTATTGACAACTATGTAATAAAAGACCATGAAAAATAATATCGATCACCAAGAAATCAACAAATTTACCGAACTTGCCGCGCGTTGGTGGGACAAGGACGGCGAATTCAAAACATTACATCATATTAATCCGCAACGTCTCGCCTATCTCTCGCAACGGGTTGGAAATCTAGCGGGCAAAACAGTGATAGATATCGGTTGTGGTGGTGGGATTCTGGCAGAAGCGATGGCATCGCAACGCGCGATTGTCACTGCGATAGACATGAGCGAAGCATCATTACAAGTCGCAAAATTACATCTGCATGAATCTGATGTGCAAGTCAATTATCAATTGAAAACCGCCGAACAAATCGCTACAGAACAGCCGGCTCAATTCGATGTAGTGACTTGTATGGAAATGTTGGAACATGTCCCCGATCCCAAATCCGTGATTCACGCCTGTCAACGGTTGGTTAAACCCAATGGACACGTCTTTTTTTCCACCTTGAATCGCACCTTGCGCGCCTATCTTTTGGCAGTGGTTGGGGCAGAGTATCTGCTTCATATTATTGCAAAAGGGACGCACGACTACGCCAAATTTATTCGTCCGGCGGAATTGGCAACGTGGGCGCGAACGGCAGGTTTAGATGTCAAGCATTTGACCGGGTTGCATTATTCTCCCCTAACGCACTCTGCCAGTTTAAATCAAGATATTTCAGTCAATTACCTAGTTCATACCCAAAAGGCGGCTTGACGTGGAACGTATTCCCGAACCTGAATTAATGTTGACCGTGGATCAAGTACAAGCCTACGCATCTGCGGATTTCAACGAACCTCACAGCATGTTTATCCGCCTGTTTCAACACTATTTTCCCGACGAAGTGGTCAATGGCATGGTGCTCGATTTAGGCTGTGGCGCGGCGGACATCAGTTGTCGTTTCGCGCACACTTTCCCGGATTGCTCAATTGATGGCGTGGACGCATCGGAGAACATGTTGACTTATGGACGTAATTTAGTTGAAAAACAAGGACTCAGTGGACGAGTGCATCTGTTAAATGGCTATATTCCCAATTTAACTTTGCCGAGATTGCGTTACGATGTCGTGATTTCTAACTCCTTGTTGCACCATCTCTCCAATCCGTTGAGTTTATGGGAAACGATTAAACGTAGCGTCAAGCCCAGCGGTACGATTTTTATCATGGATTTACTGCGTCCCGCCAGTCGTGAAGATGCACAATATTTGGTGACCAAGCACGCAAAACAAGAGCCTGAGATTTTGCAGCGTGATTTTTTTAACTCCCTACTCGCCGCTTATACTGTGACTGAAATCGAAGCCCAATTGCAACGGATAGGATTGTATTACTTGGAAATTTATGAAGTCAGTGATCGACATTGGGTGGCAGTAGGTCGATTGTGAGAGAATTTGGCGGGAGTTGCGTCATGCGCTAGATGTTACAGGAAAACGGGTTATTTATTTCAAACCTGTCAAGTTTCTGAAACCTGACAGGTTTGAATCACTGCACTTTGAATTGAAAACTACTTAGGAGTATCCCGTTCTTGCACGGAAACTTCAGGTAAACGCAGCCCCGGTGGAAAAATAGCCCATTGTCTTGCTGAAACGGATGGCAGAACGTTAATCATCGAAATGGTTAAAGCCGCGACATAAGGAATGGATTGAATCAGTAAAATCGCTGACCAAATTATCACTTCCATATCCATCATGCCGTAACGAAAAGTCACCGCTGCCACGCACAACCACAGTAAAAATAAAATTTGCGTTTCTTCCCATGCCATCAAGATGCCTTGCATCAATGCCGGTCGATGTTCACATTTGGGAGTGCGTAAAAATGGTTGTTTATCACTGGAGAGACCCTTCCAAATTCCCAACGCAATTGCATGAGTCAAACTCATTCCCGCAATCGCTGCCCCAATTTTCTGTCGCCAAGTACATTGAACTCGCACATAATACAGCGACAGAGAATGAACAATTTTGAATCCAAAGAGCCCCAATACCGGCAATAAAAATGCAGCTAGAGGAAATTCAAAATAATGCGGTTGCCACAAAATCCCCAGCGTCCAAACCACCGCCGCCACTGTGAAAGCCAGATGCAACGCGTCCGCAAACCAAGGCAGCCAACCAAATAGGAAATGAAACCGCTGTCCCCATGTAAAATCTTGATCTTTCATGTCAATCAGCCAATGTCCGCGATGCCGTAAAATTTGCACCGCGCCATAGACCCAGCGAAACCGTTGCTTCTTGTAGCCGGTAAATGAGTCAGGGACTAAACCTCGCCCAAACACATGGTTGACATAGACCGATTGATAACCCGCCTTCATCAAGCGCATTCCCAATTCCGCATCTTCACAAATCGTCCATTCGCCCCACGCGCCCACTTCTTCCAACGCTTGTCGCCGAATCAACGTCATCGTACCGTGTTGAATAATGGCATCTCGTTCATTGCGTTGCACCATGCCAATTTCAAAAAAGCCCTTGTATTCCCAATTGCACATTTCTTTGAAAGTATCGCCTTCCCAACCGCGATTGTCTTGGGGCCCCTGCACAAATCCCACTTCTGGCTGTGCAAAATAAGGCACGGTGGCTTTTAACCAATCAGGATCAACCACATAATCGCTGTCAATCACACCGACCACTTGCACATCGGGATGAGCTTGACGCAATGCGAAATTGAGCGCGCCCGCTTTAAAGCCCGGATACTTAGGTAAATGGAAAAATTGGAAACGACTGCCTAATTTTTCGCAATGCACTTGCACCGGCACCCACAGCGCGGCATCGGCAGTATTGTTATCCACCACCAAAACTTCATAATCAGGATAATCCAAACGCGCCAACGCATTCAACGTTTCAATCACCATGTCGGGCGGTTCATTGCAGATGGCTAAATGTAGTGACACTTTGGGCAATTGGTCGCTGGGCGCGTTTTGAATCGGGGGAAAATACCGCCGCCACTGTTTCGTCCACAACATTTCAGTGAGTTCAAAGCCGTTGATCAGCACCACCATCAACAATGCAATTTGGGCGGGAAGCAACACTGCCCATGTAATTTGGCTGGCAAAGGTCAAATCCGTTGCCCATGGAATAAAAATCATCCACGTAAACAAGGACGCAGTGAGTTGCAGCAACACCGCAAAAAAGAGTAAACCACGCAACCGAATATGCCGCCAGTAGCCCAAAAACAGCAACATGGGCAAAAATCCTAATACCGTCGCAACGACGGCTTCCACACGCCACAATTCGACTTCGGTGATATCTCCCGTCATGGAAAATTTTGCCTGCCGCTGCACATCGAAAACTCCCCAGTGCATTCCGACCACACCTTCCGAATGATTTTTCCAATTCTGATCAAAGGCTTCCATGATAAAATAATCCAGTTTTTTCTCTTGCGCGAGATTCAAAAATGTCCGAACAAATTGCGCTTGATTCACCTGTGTGGCACTGGCTTTACCGAAACGATGTCCCGCGCTGGGCCACCCTATTTCAGCAATCAGAATTTTTTTATCGGGAAAAGCTTTTTGTACCATTTCATAATGTTCTAACGACCACGCCATTGCATCCTTCGCTGCCACCCCTTCCCAATACGGCAAAACGTGAATCGCAATATAATCCACTTCTTTCGCCAACTCAGGATGTTTTATCCAAATGTGCCAAGGTTCAGCGGTACCGACCGGCACATCAGTATAAGCGCGCACCAGACGCAAATACTTAGTCAATTCCGCCACCGATAAATCATCACGCAAAATCGCTTCATTGCCTACAATCACTCGGTCAATATTATTGTATTTCCGAACATTTTGGACGAGATTGTAGATTTCTAACTCATTTTTCTCCCGATCTTTGTCTAACCACGCGCCCGCAGTCACCCGTAAACCATACTGATTAGCAATAGCGGGGATTAATTCCAAACCATCTGCCGAAGAATAAGTACGCACACTTTTGACACATCCTTGTAATAATTCCAAATCCTTCGTTAAATCTTGCGCGGAAGGATATTTTTTTTCAAACGGGTCTTGCCCATCTTGATACGGACTAAACGACACGCCATTGATGACACCCGCCCACGGCGGAGCAGTTTCCTTGGGATTGAAATACGCCCACAGTGACCAATTCGCTACAACAATTGCAAGTAAAATCACAACGCTTGTTTTACGCATAAATAAAATAGAATCAACCTTTACCGACCGCGCACAGCCCCGTGACTGTGATAAGTCAGCTACTTGGGGTGGAAGGGAAAAACAACGGGAAATAAACGACGATAGTCATAAATTTTTACTGAGATTTAAAGACAAACGAATGACTTCGGATCCAAAGCCACTCACTGAATGAAATTTTCGCATATTTTAAAGGATATATTCATTTTTGTCAAGTGCAGCATTCGCTAAAACTCCGATGAATAGATAGCATATCACAACTCATTCAAGCAATTATTGCATTTATGGCGAGTTTTATCTAAAAACAGCGCGGTATGCTGATAAAGTAGTAATTTTCAATAAAAAATATTTATTATTCAGTCGATTAATAAGAAAGTTTAAGATAAATTGATTATTTAGGGAAATGACTCACCTCGCGCATGACCTCATGCCGTGCTGATAAAAATTAATGATGGGTGCAGTGCAACAAAAGACAATTTGTCAATTCGCTCGACATGTGTTTTTCACGCAACACAATTCACCAATATAACCAAATTTATCGCGCTTGTCCATCAATCTGTGGTAAAAAAATCACATCGCTGAAAATTTTGCCACCAATCACCGCATCCATGCTCCAAAAATTTCCCAATTTTGACTGGTTTCGTGAGTTTTGTCACAAAGCCATCGTCGTGACTTGTCACCTTCCACGCAATATTAAAATAACTGATTGTTTAATCGAGTAAAAAAATTGGAATGTTATTTGCTGA
>DYNO01000020.1 GCA_020721025.1 Thiomargarita sp.
AACGGAAGAGCAATTATGTTCAACCGTGTTCAGCAGAAATGTAACAGCTGTTAAGCGACAATTAGACAAACTCGGTATTCCACAACCGGCGGATCGCGTGATATAATGGGAAATGTAATACATAATACAAGTTTCTCCTTGTGGGAAGTTAAACAAAGCGAGAGGGTGGAATCAATGCCTTCTCGTCCTTTGACTTGCAAATTAAACATTCAATTTCTCTCATCTAACCGCAACAATCTACCCAATGATGTTGCGAGCACACTCAGAATAATACTTCATCGCCATCAATCTGCACTTTCATCTCGTCGTACCAAGTCAAAAAGAACTTCTCTGCTAATAAGCACAGCAAAAACTAAATTTTACACCAGTCATTAAAAAAACAAGGCAGTGGAATCAAATGCGAATTCAACAACTTCACTTGTCGGCATTTGGCGTATTTACCGATAAACATTTGGACTTCTCGCAACCACAAGGTTTACATATTATTTATGGTGCAAATGAATCGGGTAAAAGCACCACGTTGCGCGCACTTTTGGCTCTGTTGTTTGGAATGCCAGAACGCACCAGCGATGCCTATTTGCACGGTAATGATCAGCTACGCATTGGGGCAGTTTTGCGACATCACAGCGGTGGGCAGGAATGGCAATGTTATCGGCGGAAAGGACGCAAAAATACCCTGTTAGATCAACAAAATACGCCCTTAGAGGATGGTTTAATTCAAGAATTATTGGGAGGCATATCGCAAGAGCAATTTACCGCCCTATTTTGCCTAGATCATGAACGTTTGGTCAAGGGGGGCGAAAGTTTATTAAGTGGTGGGGGTCATGTAGGCGAAAGTTTATTTGAAGCAGGAACAGGTAGCCAACAACTCCATGATTTACTTAAAGAATTAGACAATGAAGCAGAAGAATTATTTAAAACTCGTGCCACCAAACCCAAATTGAATCGCACAGTTAAACTTTACGAAGAAACCAAGAAACAGATTAAAACCTTGTCTTTATCTGCAACTCATTGGAATGAAAAAGAACAGCAGTTGCAAGTCTCATTAACGCAACAAACTGAAATAGTGCAATCACTGCAACAACTCAATGTTGAAAAACAACGTCTTGCACGAATCCAACGCACCCGCCCACTGTTACAACGTCATCAAGAAACTGCCACCGCCTTAGATCAGTATGTGAACACGATTCTATTGCCTGATGATGCGGCAACGCGACGAGTTTCTGCCAATTTGCAATTTAATCTCGCCCAGACCCAAATTCAGAAAAGTCAACAAACAATTGAAGAATTACAGGTTCAACAGCAACAAATTCAATTACAACCGGAGTTTTTAGAACATAAAATCATCATCGAAAATTTTCGAGAACGGTTAGGCAGTCACTCGAAGGCGGCGCGCGATTTACCCGGTGTTAGGACGGAAATGCGTACTATTGAAAATGATGCACAAATTTTGTTACAACGCTTATATCCAAACATGAGTTTTGAGGATATTCCGCGCATTTCCAGCCCACAACGTGGAAAAATCAAAGCCTTAGCAGATGAATTTCCTATTTTGCAGACCAAGCTCGCAAACGCGCAGGAACGGCTCGAAAGTACCAAAAATGAAATTTTACAGCAACGTTCACAATTGCACGATTTAAGTCAACCAGTTGATTTAACAGAATTAAAAGCTGCGCTGGATTATACGATAAAACAAGGTGACTTGGAAACTTGGTTGGCAAAAGAAGATAAAGATATTCGTTTCCTAATTGTCAAGATTGAAGTGGCGTTAAAACAGTTGGGATTGTGGACGGGAAATTTACAAGAATTGGAAGTATTGATCTTGCCTTCGATGGAACGGATTGAGTCTTTCGATAGAAAATTCAAAGAATTAGATCATGATAAGCAACGGGTAAAAGAAAAATTGATCGAAGCCCGGCAACGTCACGCGCAAGCCACCCAAAATATTGAAGCCTTGCATTGGGCAGGAGAAGTACCGACTGAGGAAAAATTGTCACAAACTCGCCAACATCGAGAACAACAATGGCAACAATTGAAACAAAATCCATCACTTATGCCAGAATTGGGACGAATGTATGAACAAACCGTCAAGGAAGCCGATGAGGTCGCAGATCGGTTACGGCGAGAAAGTCATCGTGTGATGCAGCAAGCTAATTTTAAGGCAGAACAACAAGCTGCGGCGAGTGAGCAAGAACGTCAGACCAAAAAGTGGCGTACGCTGAATGAATTAGTTGAAAATGTTCAAACGGAATGGGAAGAATCGTGGAAGGCGTGCAATGTCAAACCTTGGTCACCGCTTGAAATGCGTAACTGGTTGAATAATATCCAAATTTTGCGACAACAATTAGTCACCATGCGAGATCGTCAACAACAATGGACAGTGAAGCAACAATTGTCTGTTGAATTGTGTCAACGATTAACCATCGCTTTGCAGAAATTATCTTTAGATATCAATATATTAAGCAACTTGTCTGATTTGATCGCCCAAGCCTCTGCCACCATTGCGGAACTGACGGAGTTGCAACGCCAACATTTTGATTTAAATAAGCAAATTAAAACACGCAGTGCAGAATGTCAACGTGGCGAAGTGGCATTACAGCAGCTCGATCAGCAAATTACACAGTGGCATACAATGTGGGCTACTGCGTTGATTCCACTGCAATTACCAGCCGACACCGCACCGGAAATTGCTCGTAATGTGTTAGATAGTTTGGATCAATTATTGAATAAATTGGATAAAATCAATAGTTTACGCCGTCGAGTGGAACGGATGGAACAAGATGCACAAGTGTTTCAGCAAGAAGTGAACGCGTTATTGCAGAAAATCGCTCCGATGTGGTTGAACGAGCCAATTGAGCAAGTTGTGCCCAAATTATCGAATCAATTGAGTCAGGTAGAAAAGAACACGACGCGTTTTGAGCAGTTGCAGCAACAGTTCGCCACCGAGCAACAGGCTTTGCAAACAGCTAAATTACAATCAAATCAATCACAAACAGTTTTACAGTCGTTGTTGGAACAAGCACATTGCACGCAACTGGTTGAATTAGAACAGGCTGAAATTGATTCAACTCGCAAGCGGACATTACAACGCACTTTCACTGAACTTGAGCAACAATTATTGGAACAAGGTGAAGGTTTATCATTGATCGAATTGGCAAAAGCAGCGGAGTCGGTTGATATCAATCAGTTGCCGATGCAATTGCAGCATATTTCTGAACAAATCACGGTGTTGGAGCAGCAACGTTCTGAACTTGACCAGAAAATTGGTGAATTGCGGACTTTGCTCAAGCAAATGGATGGCAATGCTGCCGCGGCTCGGGCTGCTGAAGAAGCCCAATTATATGTGACAGAAATACGGGAATTGACGGAGCGTTATATTCAAGTAGTTTCATCTGCGTTTGTGTTGCGACAAGTAATTGAAAAATATAGAAAAACTTATCAAGCTCCCCTGTTGCAGCGTGCCAATGAATTGTTTAAACGTTTGACCTTGGGCAGTTTTGTTGAGTTGAAAACGGGCTATGGGAGTGATGATCAGCCCATTTTATTGGGATTGCGCACGGCTAAAAGCACGGGAATTGCGACCGCGGGCATGAGTGAAGGTACGCGAGATCAGTTGTATTTAGCCCTGCGTTTGGCGAGTATTGAGCAGTATTTGCAACATAACAGCCCGGTGCCATTGATATTTGACGATATTTTGGTGAATTTTGATGATGAGCGGTCACGGGCAACGTTGGAAATTTTAAGCAGTTTGAGTGAGAGGACACAAATTTTATTTTTTACCCATCATTTGCGTTTGGTTGAATTAGCACAAAAATCAGTTGGGAGAAAGCGAGTAGTAATACATGAATTGGGGAATGATTCATTTGGCAAAATGAAGGAAAATAACAGTCCTCAACTTTCGGTATTTTAACCGTGGATAATGAATTTTGGTAATTACCTACCACCCCCATGCCAACTTTTTCGATTTAAGAATCATATAGATGAAAAACTATAAAATTTTATGCTAAAAAGACAAGCAATATTTATAGTTTTAGGAGTTACGCAGTTCAAAACGTAACTTAGGCTTAATTCAGTTAGTTAGCGTTTTCGGAGTACAAATTTAAATTTGTACTCCATTTATAAAATCAGTGGGTTAGCATCTCAAGTGCGTAACTCCTAAGTTTTTAAAATCAAAAAATTGTAATTTACTCCTCTCAATGGTGTTTTCCTTTGAAAATTACATTTGAACTGCATCACATCCGAATCATTCGGTCGTGTCCTAGAGTAAAGCATGATAAAATAAGAGAATAGCAATGTTAAATTGCCTATTTGGGATGACTGCAAAGAGCAATGATTGAGATAATCTATTGTAATTAATCTATTTTTACGTCATCGTTTGCAAACAACCTCTCTTCCTCAACGATGGTTAGTTTTTAAATAACTCTATGAAACTTCTATTTGATTTTTTCCCAGTGGTTCTATTTTTTGTGGCGTACAAACTCTATAATATTTATGTTGCAACTGCGGTAATTATCGTTGCTTCCATTGTGCAAGTGGGGTGGTCATGGATGAGCTACCGGCGAATTGAAAATATGCACTTGATTACACTCGCATTTGTGGTCGTACTGGGTGGGGCAACACTCATGCTGCATGACGAAATGTTTATCAAATGGAAACCTACGATTGTCAATTGGATTTTTGCATTGGTATTTTTAGGTTCGCAATTCATCGGTAAGAAAACCATCGTGCAACGACTGATGGAATCGCAAGTCATTGTCACAAATGAAAAAGTGTGGAGTCGATTAAATATCGGGTGGGTCACGTTTTTTATCTTGATGGGTGCTATCAATCTCTATGTGGCTTATCAATTTAGTACCGATACATGGGTTAATTTCAAGTTGTTTGGAATGCTTGGCTTAACGATTGTTTTTGTGATATTGCAAAGTATGTATCTCATGCAATACATAGTGCCCGAAGAACCACAAAATACGGAAGCTCCGGAAAAGAACTCAGATAATGGTTAATTATGTGGCAACTAAATGAAAATACAGGAATTCTATTAAAAGCCTTGCGCTTTGCTGCGGAAAAACATTGTCACCAACGACGCAAAGATGTTCATGCTTCGCCCTACATTAATCATCCAATTCAAGTTGCAGAAACATTGTGGGTTATTGGTGGTGTGCGAGATTACATCTTGATTACAGCGGCATTATTGCATGACACGTTGGAAGATACCGAAGCCACTTCTGAAGAGATTAATCAATTGTTTGGACAAGAAATTTTAGCTCTGGTGCAAGAAGTTACCGATGACAGAACCTTGACCAAATTGGAACGCAAACGGTTGCAAATTCAACACGCGCCCCTCATTTCAAATTCGGCTAAACAGTTGAAATTAGCTGATAAAATTTGCAATGTGTCTGATATCATCGATTCTCCTCCTCAAACATGGTCATGGCAGCGGCGGTGGGATTATTTAACTTGGAGCGAACAGGTGATTGACGGACTGCGTGGCGTAAATCCGTCCTTGGAAATCCATTTTGATCAGTTACTTGTTCAGGCGCGTCATTTCTTAAATTTACAAATGCAATAACCGCTTGTTCGTAACCCTGTCGCCTAGGGCAAGCGCATATAAAATTTTTTGATTTCAAAAAGTTGCAATACTAAATTCAAGTAAAATATGAACTGTAACTTATTGATTTCAAAGGTTATATGTTTGCCCTGCCCTGTCGCCAATTTTTTTGAATTTTAACTTGATTTACAATTGATTTGAACTCAACATATTCACGCAGTTTAGCGACAATGTTGTCTGACAAACAGTTAGAAAAATGTGGTGCAAAATCACTTGTATCCCGATAATTTTGGAACACCATGAATTTATTTAATTTTACGCACTCCGATCTCGTTGAATTTTTCACCCAACGCGGCGAAAAACCGTTTCGTGCCAGTCAGATATTAAAATGGGTACATCAGATGGGAGTGGTCGATTTTGACGAGATGACCAATTTAAGCAAGGTATTGCGGCAACGCTTGAAAGACGAAACAACCTTGACCCTGCCAAAAGTGGTGACTGTACAAGTTTCACATGATGGAACTCGTAAATGGTTGTTACAATTGGAATGTAGTAACCAGATCGAGATGGTATTTATTCCAGAAGATGATCGGGGAACGTTGTGTGTTTCTTCGCAAGTCGGGTGTCCGCTGAATTGCAGTTTTTGTGCGACGGGAAAACAGGGATTTAACCGTAATTTGGAAGTTTCTGAAATTATTGGGCAATTGTGGTTAGCCGAACACAGTTTGCGTCAAGAAGGGTTTCGCGCCGAAGAACATGGACGAATTATCAGTAACGTGGTTTTTATGGGGATGGGCGAACCGCTGACCAATTTTAACAATGTTATCAAAGCAATTGAGCTAATGCGGGATGATTTTTGTTATGGTTTATCGTGGCGTAGAATTACCGTGAGCACTGCGGGCATTGTACCCGCAATCGCGCGATTGAAGGAAACCAGTCCGGTGTGTTTGGCGATTTCATTGCACGCGCCGAATGATGAATTGCGTAACAAATTGGTTCCATTGAACAAAAAATATCCCTTGGCGAGTTTAATCGCTGCTTGTCGGGAATATGTGAAGGATGATGATCGTTTGAAATTAACGTTTGAATACGTGATGTTGCGGGGCATCAATGACAGTGTGGATCATGCAAAAGCATTGGTGAAATTAATGCGGCATTTACCAGCAAAAGTGAATTTAATTCCGTTTAATCCCTTTCCTCAGTCGCCTTATGAACGTTCTACACAGGAAGTGATTGATACTTTTCGCAATATCTTGTTAGCAGCGGATATCATGACGATTACTCGTAAGACCCGCGGCGATGATATTGATGCGGCATGTGGGCAATTGGCGGGCAAGGTGGTCGATAAAACCCGACGAATTCCGATTTTGATGGAACAAGACTAAAATATCCATTTTACGCAAAATCAAAGTTATAGAAGATGAAAAATCAATGTGTTATGTTTTGAAAATCTTTCGTGACTTATTCGGTTCTTGATCAACAATCACTTTTATCTGCATAAGTTGAAAAACTTAATTTGCTTATGTTGAAACGGAAGAACAATCCTGTTCAACCGTGTTCAGCAGAAATACAACAGATTGAACCATTGCGACACTAAAAATGCACGAAGTTTACGACCACGGTGATAGAAAGCCATTTTTTAACAATCTGTTACATTGAATATCATGAATACTCCACTCGAAAATCGAAGATTTCCACGTCATCCTGTTGAAATTCCCATTGAAATACGCAAAATCACTGATCAAGCATTGTCTGAAAAATATATCAAGAACTTGAGTGTCGGCGGTATGGCATTTGAGTTCGATAATTTCTTAGAAAAGAATGAATTAGTTTGTATTCGAGTGATGGTCAACTGTCCGTTTGAATTAATGGGAAGAGTAGTATGGTGTTGTGAAAAACAACCTGAAAAATTTGAGGTTGGTATTGAATTTGTCAGAAAAGTGCCTTAAAGCTCTGCTTACGATGATTTGAGAAAGTTAAATCATTTTTTATAATCTAACTTCTTACTTTTATTTGATAAAATATTCCCATGATAGAAAATTATTATCGGTATCACATATTTTTTTGTACCAATCAGCGCGACCCCGGTGAGAAATGTTGCAATAATCATGCAGCGGCGGAACTCCGTGATTATCTTAAGAAACAAACCAAGGCTTTGAATTTAATTCGCCAAGGGGTGCGGGCTAATACAGCGGGTTGCATGAATCGTTGCAAATTGGGTCCCGTGTTGGTGATTTACCCAGAAGCTGTCTGGTACACTTATCGGGATAAAAACGATATTGATGAAATTATTCATGAACATCTGCAAAACGGGCGAATTGTGGAACGGTTGAGGTTGCCGAATGCGTAGTAATTGTATGGCTCAAGAACGCTTGATTGATGCCCCTGCTGGTTCGCTCGAAATTGTGATGAATTGTCCAAAATTACCTTCAGAATCCCCAATTCCTTACGGAGTGATTTGTCATCCTCATCCGTTGTTTGGCGGTACGATGAATAACAAGGTCATTTATACTTTAGCCATGATGTTCAATCAGTTAGGTGCGGGGAGTGTGCGTTTTAACTTTCGTGGCGTGGGGAAAAGTAGCGGCGATTTTGACAATGGCGAGGGGGAATTAGATGATTTACGGGCGGTGGTGGATTGGCTGAAAACTGAGTATGCGCCAAGTGAATTGTGGTTGGCGGGATTTTCATTTGGAAGTTATGTGGCATTGCGGGCGCATGAATCATTGCAAGCCACTCGGTTAATTTTAATCGCACCTCCGATGGAACGTTTTGATTTTTCACCGCTTTATTTGAGTAAAATCCCGACAATTGTCGTGCAAGGTGCGAAGGATGAGGTTGTTTCCCCTGATGCTGTGTATCAATGGGTGAGTTCGCAGATGAACGCGCCCAATTTTATTTGGATGCCGGAGGCAGATCATTTTTTTCACGGACAATTGAATGAGTTACGGGAGGCTGTGAAAAATGCGTGGGCAACTTTTTAACCACTGACCAAGATTCGCAAGATTGAGGAATTTGCTTGATTTCAACGTAACGAGAATTTTGTCAATTTGGCAATTCTATCTATCCCAATTGAAACAATGACGCAAAATAACATTTTCACAAAAAATTCATGATAAATCAATTATTTCAAGATTTCGATTTCTCACAATTGCATTCACCAGATTTCAAAGAAGACAGCGTGCGCGAAGTGTTGATTTTGCCATTGTTGCAGAAATTGGGTTATGAACAGTCGCAGATTGTGCGTAGTAAGGCATTACAGCACCCTTTTTTGAGAATGGGCAGTAAAAAACGTCCGATCACGTTAGTGCCTGATTATTTGCTGAAAGTTGACGACAGCTATGCGTGGGTGTTGGATGCCAAGGCTCCGCATGAGGAAATTAGAACGGGCGACAATGTTGCTCAGGTTTATTCGTACAGCATTCATCCTGAAGTGCGCGCCAAATTTTTTGCTCTGTGTAATGGTTGGACATTTTCGTTGTTTCGACAGGATGCGCCGGAGCCGATTTTGTATTTTAAATTGACCGAAATTGTTGATTATTGGGAAGAATTTTCCGCTTATTTGTCACCGGGTTCATTTCAAAGCGGGAAAACGTTTCGTTATGTCACGGTGCAAAAATGGGTACGCGCGACCGAATTTGATTATCTCAACCGTCCGTTGTTAGAAGAAATTGTGGTAAAGAAGCGGGCAGCCAAGCGACATTTTGGGGTGCACGGATATTTTACTAAACAAGCGTGGAATGTAGTCAATGAATATATTCAGCATTTTTCGCAAAAAGGTGACTTGGTTTTAGACCCTTTCGGTGGCAGTGGTGTGACCGCGATTGAGGCAATGATGCTGGAGCGGCGGGCAATTCATTTGGATTTGAACCCCATGTCGTTTTTTTTGGTCGATAGTTTGACGCGCCCGGTAAAAGTTGATGAATTACAAGTAAGTTTTGAGCGAGTGAAAACGCATTATTTGGTAAATGAACCCAAAACGGAAACAGAGATAGAGAAAGCGTTAAAACGTCATCTTTACCCCAAAGATTTTACCTTGCCAAAAGGTTCAGATGTCGCGGTGGTGCAAGATTTATTTAGTAAGAAACAATTGGCGCAATTGGCTGTTTTAAAACATTTTATTTTGCAAGAACCGTTGGAAAATATCAGAAAAGCATTGTTACTCATGTTTTCTGGATTATTGACCAAGGCGAATAAAACATATCACACGTCTAAAATTGCAACGAAAGATGGTCAGGGCGATGCCAGTGCTTTTCGATATTATCGCTATAGAATTGCTCCTGAGCCAAAAGATGTTGATTTGATGAAATATTTTGAGTTGCGTTATCAAAAGATCGTCAACGCCAAACAAGAAATTATCTCTAAAATTAACAACGAGACGATTCAAAATTTACAATTAATTCAAGGCACTGCGACGGATTTATCGTTTTTGAAAAAGGAAACGGTTGATTACATTTACACCGATCCGCCGTATGGCAAGAAAATTCCCTATTTAGATTTATCTGTGATGTGGAATGCGTGGCTTGATTTACCCGTGACTGAGCAGGATTACGCGCTCGAAGCGATTGAAGGCGGCGAACATGAAAAAACTAAGTTAGAATACAATGCGTTAATTGCAAAAAGTATTCAAGAAATGTATCGGGTGCTGAAATTTGATCGCTGGATGTCGTTTGTTTTCGCGCATAAAGACCCGGAGTTTTGGCACTTAATCATTGAAACGGCTGAATATTGTGGTTTTGAATATGCCGGCGCGGTGGCTCAGAAAAATGGGCAGACCAGTTTTAAAAAACGCCAAAATCCGTTTACGGTGTTGTCGGGACAATTAATTATTAATTTCAAGAAGGTACGTCGCCCAAAATTCATCATGAAAGCCAGTTTAGGGATGGATACCGGCGAAATTGTGATGCAAACCATTGAGGGCGTGATTGCGAAACATCATGGCGCGACGTTGGAACAGATCAATGATGAGTTAATTATCAAAGGGTTAGAACTGGGATTTTTGGATTTATTGAAAAAGGAATATTCGGATTTAACGCCGCTGTTGTTGGAAACCTTTGATTATGATGAACAAACTGAGTTATTTCGCATCAAAAAAGACAAGCAGTTTAAAACTCATGTCGATTTAAAACTGCGGGTGCGTTATTATTTGATTTCCTATTTGCGTCGCATGGATCGGGAGCAGAAAACGGCAACGTTTGATGAAATTGTGTTGAATATTATGCCGTTGTTGAAAAATGGACTCACGCCAGAAGAGCAAACTATTTTAAGCGTGTTGGAAGATATTGCCTATCGTGTTGGCGAAGGTTGGCGGTTGAAGGCAGAAGGGCAGGAAGTGTTGCGTTTTTAAAGCGCGTTGATATTTTCTAACCATGACTTATTGCAAGAACGTGAACATCCCTATTTTAATGAAAAACAAAGGCTTTATTCTCGTCCTCACGCTTTGGTTGCTCGCGATTCTCACCATTGCCGCTAGTTTTTTCGCCCTGTGGACAGAACGGATGCTTGAGCAAACTCGCCTCGCGCAGCAAAATGTACAAGGCGAAATTGACATGTACAGCACGCAGGCAAATTTGCTTTATCTTTTTACAACTCAACGCTATACGTTTGGCGGTTTGTTAGTGCCGACCGAGACGAATCCTCAGCCAATCACTTCTGTTTCTGATGAAGATTTTGCCCGAATGTTGGAAGACCCTAATTTTAACGGAGGGATGCCGCAACTCAGTTACGTGCCAACGGGGGGGGAAATTCATTTGGATGATCGGGTTTATTTGGGACATGGGACGGGGCGTTTTGCGGTGCAAGATGAAGGGGGATTGATTAATCTGAATTCTGCGTCTGAACCGATGTTAAGCCGTTTGATGGGGTTATTGGGAATTGCGGCGGAATCACGCAGTCCGTTGATTGCCAAATTGCAAGATTACATAGATTTTGACGATTTACATCACATCAATGGAGCGGAAGCCTATCAATATCAACAAGAAAATTTACCGTTGCCCACCAATCGCCCCCTGTTGACTCCGTGGGAAGTGCAAAGCATCATGGATTGGAAAAAATATCCCAATTTATGGAAAGATGGCATTTGGGCGCAACTGACAGGGGTGAATTATTATGGCTTGCCGCGTCCCAACACTGCCCCCAGTTTGGTTTTGCAAGCGGCTTACGGTTATAATCAAGAAGCGGCTCAACGAATTGTGACCGCGCGGGCAATTGAACCGATTTATAGCGAACTTGATTTACAACGCGTGTCCGGCATGGCTATTGATGTTGATCCGATGGATATGGTTTATTTTCCGTCTGATCAATTGCGCCTCACTTTATGGTACAACAATGCGACTCGTATTCGCCAAATCCATTTACAACTCACCCCTTTTGCTGATGAAAAAAAACCTTGGGACATTGATTATATCTTGGATTTACCCTTTCTTGCCGGTTACGCAGGCGTTCCCATCGACCCTAAAACCCCTGTTTTCGGTACAGCGTTATCTCCAAAATCACCATGAAACAACGGTGGTCAGTACCGGGCGCGGACGGCGGGAATGGGTCATTGCGCGGGGCTTGTGTCATTACCGAGCGTTTTCATTTACCGATATTCCTTCAGCACGTTGGGATGAAGCGTTGACGCATAAAATTCGCCAATGGAGCCCATTTCAAGAATACGTCACCTATGTTGTGTGGAAAAACGCGCAGGCGCAGGTCTGGCTATGGGAACGTAAGCAACAACTGCAAGCCTTTGAACAAGCAGGCATTAAACAAGCCACCAGTCTGCCAGAAGCGGTTTTACGGGCGCGTATGGAGCAAGACGGGGTGCGATTGCTGCAATGTTTGACTGGTGTGGAGGGGCAAGTGTGGCAACAGGGGATATTAATTGCCAGTCGTTGGTGGTTGAATCAACCTAATTTGTTGGAATGGAATAATTTTTTGCGCGCTCGTGGCTTTGCCATTGTCGAAACCGTGCCGGATATTGTTGAGTTGCCCTTGTTGGCTCAACCTTGGGGAAGACCGCGGGGACGCTTTGCCGGAACGCAACTACGTCAAGAACGCTTATGGGTATTAGCGGGTGCCGCAATTTTTATTTTGTTATTCAGTTGGCAATTGATCAGCGTGTGGAAATGGCAGCAATCTTTGACGGAAGTGCAGGCACGAATCGACGCATTGAGCACAGAAACCACGCCCATTTTAGATGCACGCACCCAAACTTTAGCCAATAAAACCACCGTAGAACGTTTAATTGGTTTGAACCGTTATCCGTCGCAATTGGAACTCATGGCGCAAGTCGCGGAAAAATTACCTCGTAACGGTGCGAAATTGGTCGAGTGGTTTTATCAATCTGGTGAATTACGCTTTACGGTGGAATCTGCTGCGATTGATCCGCGTTTTTACGTTGAAGCCTTTCAATCGGTGGCAATTTTTCATGAGGTGAAGTCTGAAACGAATAATCGGCCGAATCAAATTGTGATGAGTATGAAGTTGAAATGAAATCCCCCCAGTGCCCTTTTTCACTCGTGACGCTGGAGCGTCTGGACTGCATTCCAACGCGGAGCATTGGAACGAGGAACTCTTTGTTTTATTTAATAAAAATCTATCGCATCGTCATGTTGTTAAGTTGAATTGCTTAAAACCAGATAAAAATTATTTCTCAGCGCGACTGGTTGAAATTTGAACAGTCAGACGTTTTCAAAAATAAAAGGGAAAACAGATAATTGTCTGTCCTCCCTTTCTATTTTGCAATCCAACACTGCGTTGTTACTGAGACAATTTATTTATTCGCCCGTTGTCCAATCAGATTATCAACCACGCTCGGATCGGCTAAGGTCGAAGTGTCACCCAAGTTACTGACTTCATTGGCAGCAATTTTACGCAAAATCCGACGCATAATTTTTCCTGACCGAGTTTTTGGCAGACCGGGGGCCCATTGAATGACATCTGGCGTGGCAATGGGACCAATTTCGCTGCGTACTGTGGCGACCAATTCTTTACGCAGTGCGTCGGTGGCTTCAATGCCAGCTTTCAACGTCACGTAGGCATAAATCCCTTGACCTTTAATATCATGCGGATAGCCAACCACTGCCGCTTCAGCCACCGCAGGATGCAGAACCAAGGCACTTTCCACTTCCGCCGTTCCCATGCGATGTCCAGACACATTGATCACGTCATCAACCCGTCCTGTAATCCAGTAATAACCATCTTCATCACGACGTGCGCCGTCACCAGTGAAATACATGCCGGGATAGGTTTTAAAATAGGTGTCAATGAAACGTTGATGATCGCCAAACACGGTTCGCATTTGCCCAGGCCACGGACGGGTGATCACTAAATTACCTTCCGCCGGATTGCCATCAATCAGGTCGCCTTCATTGCTAACCAAGGCAGGCACCACGCCGAAAAAGGGACGAGTTGCCGAGCCGGGTTTCAATGCGGTGGCACCGGGTAAGGGGGTAATTAAAATCCCGCCGGTTTCCGTCTGCCACCAAGTATCGACTATCGGACATCTGGCTTCTCCCACAACGTGATAATACCATTTCCATGCTTCGGGATTAATCGGTTCACCCACACTACCGAGCAAACGTAGGGAACTGCGGTTGGTATTTTTTACATGGCTGTCACCCTGTCCCATCAAGGCTCGAATCGCGGTCGGCGCGGTGTAGAAGATATTAACTTGATGTTTATCAACCACTTGCCAAAAACGACCGGCATCGGGATAGGTGGGAACGCCTTCAAACATCAACGTTGTCGCACCATTGGCGAGGGGACCATAAACAATGTAAGAATGTCCCGTGACCCAACCCACGTCAGCCGTACACCAATAAATGTCTCCATCATGATAATCAAAGACATACTTGTGAGTCATTGCGGCATACAGCAAATAACCGCCACTGGTATGTAACGCGCCTTTCGGTTTACCGGTCGAGCCTGAAGTGTAGAGAATAAACAAGGGGTCTTCTGAACTGACAGGTTCGGGCGGGCAATCCGCGGTGACTTTCGCCATTTCTTCGTGATACCAAATGTCTTGCCCTGCCTTCATTTGCGTGGCATTTTCAGTGCGTTTGACCACAATCACGGTGCGTACTGTTGGGCATTGCGCCGCGGCTTTGTCAACATTGGTTTTCAAGGGTACAGGACGACTGCCGCGTAAACTTTCGTTGGCAGTAATCACGACTTCTGTGCCAGAATCTAAAATCCGATCTTTCAACGCTTCTGGGGAAAATCCACCAAAAACAATAGAATGGATCGCTCCGATACGAGCACATGCCAACATAGATACCGCAGCTTCAGGAATCATCGGCAGGTAAATACATACCCGGTCGCCTTTTTTAACTCCTTGAGCTTTCAACACATTGGCAAATTTACACACTTCTTCATGCAGTTGACGATAGGTAATCTTTTTGTCTTCGGTGGGTGAATCGCCTTCCCAGATGATCGCAACTTGGTCGCCGCGAGTTTCCAGATGACGATCTAGGCAATTGTAAGAAACATTGAGTTCAGCCCCTTCAAACCAGCGAATTTGGGCGGTATTGTAATCGGAGTTTTCTACTTTATCCCACTTTTTAAACCACGTTATAAACTGTTCCGCTTGTTCCGCCCAAAAACCTTCGGGATTGTTGATGGAGCGGTCGTACATCTCCAAATATTTTTCGTTAGAAATAAACGCTCTGGCTTTGGCATCGGGCAGGATATCGTAAATTTTATCTGACATCTGAAAGGCTCCTTTTTAATTTTATTGGCACGGGAATGATTTTTTTTTGGCTGTGATTGATTGTCTGAGATATGTTGAAGTGATCCGCAACTTCATCAAAATTCTGATAAATTGAGCACAACCATTTTTTTCTATCCAAGTAGTCACAAACTGATATGAGTGAATCAGCAGAAATTGACAGGTTTGACGAGTTACAGGACGTAACACTGATTATTCTAACACTGTGCGCTAGAAAAGATTAACTTTTTTTATGTTGCATCCGTTTTTTTTTATCAACCTGATTTATAAGTCGTTTTAAACTCAACGGTTACTTGTTTCAATCCTCAGAATATTTAGTCGTTAGATGTTGTTTTGCGCTGCTAACTAATGTCGTTGGAAAATCTTGAAAGTCAATTCAGATTCGGACAAATGACTGATTTTATCCTGTTCATGCGATAATTTCAAAAATACAGATTCAACATTTTATGTTCACTCAATTTATTTTATAGAATTTACTACCATGTCCCACCCTGATTTATCCACTGTACGCGCTCACATTGACGAGATTGATGCTGAAATTCAGAAACTTATTACGCAACGTGCTAAATTAGCCCAAGAAGTAGCAAAAGCCAAACGGGCAGAAGAGCCCAATCCTCATTTTTACCGTCCAGAGCGCGAAACTGATGTATTGAATAAAGCGAAACAACGTAATCAAGGCGTGTTACCCGATGCCAGCGTGATGGTGATTTTTCGTGAAATTATGTCTGCTTGTCTTGCCTTGCAAAAACCGTTAAACATTGCTTTTTTGGGACCCGAAGGCACGTATTCGCAAGCGGCGGTGATCAAACATTTTGGATATGCCGTCAAGATGCTTCCCTTGCCGACCATAGAATCGGTATTTACCCATGTTGAAGCTGGAAACGGTGACTATGGCATGGTACCGGTGGAAAATTCCACTGAAGGCGGGGTGAATCAGACGTTGGAATGTTTGTTAAAAACTCCGTTGCGAATTTGTGGTGAAGTTGATTTAGCCATTCATCACAATCTGTTAGCGCAAACTGCTGACCTGCATAATATTCAACGCGTGTATTCTCATCAACAATCTTTGGGGCAATGTCGCTCATGGCTAGACGGTCATTTGCCTCACGCGGAACGTATCGCGGTCAACAGTAATGCCGAAGCTGCCCGGCGCGCCGTTATCGAAACCGATAGTGCTGCGATTGCGGGACAGATTGCTGCCGATATTTACCAGTTGCCGATAGTTGCGGCGAATATTGAAGATAATCCCAATAATACCACCCGCTTTGTTGTATTGGGCAAACAAGCAGTGCAAGCGACGGGCAAGGATAAAACTTCGTTGGTCATTGGGGCTGCCCATTCCAATCAACCGGGAACATTATTCCATGTCCTCAAACCCTTTGCTGATCATCAAATTAACATGACGCGGATTGAATCGCACCCATCTCGACAGGGAATTTGGCATTATTTGTTTTTTATTGATATTGAAGGACATGAACAGAATCCATCAGTATTACAGGCATTAGACGAACTTGCTGCACACACCTCGTTTATTAAACGTTTGGGGTCTTATCCTTGTGCAATATTATGAAATTTGAAGCCATTGCCGGTGCTCCGTCCTGCATCTGATCTGTCGTCGAGCCCGCAAGTTGCAAATAGTTTATCATTGTCAGTTGTACGCGCGTACCCATAATATGCTACACTAATAGATTGCAAAACCTCTTGTCTTTGTTAATAAAATAGACACGACAAGCGACTGAAGCACGAGAGGCTCCGAAATGACAACTATGCTGTAGATCGAACATATTGTTATTTATCCAAAAATTTATAGGAAGTTCGCCGATGAAAAAGCTAGAAGTTAGCCTCCCGGAAGATGTGGTGGCGAGATTTGAAAAATTGTTTGTGGAACAAGGGGGTAGCAACTATATCAGCGTGAATACCAATGATGTAGGTGGGAGAGACGCGCTATTTACCGATTTATTGATCTTGGGATTAGATGAATTGGCAGCGGGGGAAGCTCAATTTCCTGATGATGTGGATTGAATTAAAACAAGTACTGTTGCACCGGTTGTCTCGACCTTGATTTTCATCATTTATTTCATTCACATCTTGCACGCGATACCCTTGTGAATGAAAGTTTAGACAACCCCCTAATCTGCGTTCGGTCTGCATCCAGCAACAGTACTCGTGCCTATTTTACTCATTGATTTTATTCGCCAAATCTACAATTTTATCGTAACATCACAACCTTTCCACTCACCGCATTAGCAACAGTCAGATTTCGCTACCTTACTATGAATCAGGAAAACATGCGACTTTGCTCACTCACCTCACTTTCACCGCTTGACGGGCGCTATGCCCAAAAAACCACAGATTTGCAACCGATCTTCAGTGAATTCGGGCTGATACGTTATCGTGTTTTGGTAGAAGTCCGTTGGTTGCAATATTTGTCTCAAACAGATATTATCCCTGAAGTTCCGTATTTTACGCCGACCAGTCACAGCTTTTTAAATCATCTGATTGATAAATTTTCCATTGAAGACGGTTATCGCGTCAAAGACATCGAAAAAACCACAAATCACGATGTGAAAGCAATAGAATATTTTATTAAACAATGTATTAGCCAACAGCCGGAGTTGAGCCGGGTCAAAGAATTTGTACATTTTGGCTGTACGTCAGAAGATATTAACAATTTGGCGTATGCGTTGATGTTGCAAAAGGGACGGGCGGAGAAACTTTTGCCGCAAATGCAAGAAATTATCGAACGTTTAACGCAGATGGCGCAAGATTACGCAGATATTCCAATGTTATCGCGCACCCATGGACAGCCCGCCACACCCACAACGTTGGGGAAAGAATTGGCAAATGTGGTGCATCGGTTATTTCATCAATATCAACAATTTGAAAAAGTTGAGATTTTAGGTAAATTTAACGGCGCGGTCGGTAATTACAACGCCCATCTTGCGGCATATCCCGAAGTCGATTGGAGTCAGGTATCGCGGCAATTTGTCACTAGCCTTGGATTGACGTGGAATCCTTACACCACCCAGATTGAACCTCATGATTATATTGCAGAATTGTTCGACACGTTGGCGCGATTTAACACCATTTTGATCGATTTCTGTCGTGACATCTGGAGTTACATCTCTGTGGGCTATTTTAAACAAAAAGTGGTGGCGGGCGAAGTCGGTTCCTCAACCATGCCGCACAAAGTCAATCCGATAGATTTTGAAAATGCCGAAGGAAACTTGGGCGTGGGCAATGCTTTACTGCATCATTTATCAAGTAAGTTACCGATTTCTCGCTGGCAACGCGATTTGACCGATTCTACCGTGTTACGCAATATTGGCGTGGGAATTGCCTATAGCGTGGTGGCGTATGATTCCATTCTCAAGGGTTTAAAAAAACTAGAAGTGAATCATGCTGTTATCGAAAATGATTTGTTGCAAACGTGGGAAGTGTTGGCGGAACCGATTCAAACCGTGATGCGGCGACATGGCATCGACAATGCGTATGAAAAACTGAAGGATTTAACTCGTGGACAGGGTATCAATCAAGCCAGTTTGCAAGCGTTTATTCAGGAACTTAAATTGCCCGATGCAGAAAAAGCTCGATTGTTGACTTGGACTCCGTTAAATTACACCGGGAATGCCGCACAACAGGCAAAAAATCTGCTAGACTTTATTAAGTTTGAATAATTTAACCGGGTCAAGATCAGAGGATTATGACCGAATGTTGAATATTTTACTTGACATTTATCGCAATTCGTTTTAAGTTTACCGAAATAAACCGCCGTTTTCCCATTGACCCACTTTGAGAGGTTTTTTTAATGACAGCAGCAGAACAAATCCTTCCCTCCCCCTTACTTTTTACCGACAGTGCCGCCCACAAAGTGCAAGAACTGATCAAGGAAGAAGGCAACGACAGCTTAATGTTGCGGGTATTTGTACAAGGTGGCGGATGTTCAGGATTTCAATACGGTTTTACGTTTGAAGAAAATAAACAAGACGATGATACAGTTGTTGAAAATCAAGGCGTGAAATTGCTCATCGACCCAATGAGTTTTCAATACTTGGCAGGTGCAGAGATTGATTATAAAGAAGGGTTGGAAGGTTCGCACTTTGTGATTCGTAATCCAAATGCCACGACAACATGCGGTTGCGGCTCCTCGTTTTCCGCATAACACAAAGTTTTTCAAGCGGTTGTATTAAATAAGTGCTGCCATTCCTGTGAAAATAGCAATCCATGATCGTATTGCACAGAGGACTATCTTCATGGGAATGATTCGCACTTTGACGATAACCGCCAATTATTTGATTTTAGCCTCTTTATAATCCACATGTTTACGCACAACCGGGTCGTATTTTTTAAACGACAACTTATCGGGATGGGTGCGCTTATTTTTGGTGGTGGTATAAAAATGTCCCGTGCCAGCCGTAGAGACTAATTTAATTTTATCACGCATCAGTTGACTCCTTGTTTTCTAAAACGTTTCACCACGAGTACGCATTTCGGCTAACACAGCATCAATGCCGCGTTTGTCGATAATCCGTAGTCCGTGTGAAGATACTCGTAATTTGACCCACCGATTCTCGCTTGCCACCCAAAACCGATGTTCATGTAAATTGGGGAGAAAGCGACGACAAGTTTTGTTATTTGCATGGGAAACGTTGTGTCCGGAAAGGGGACGTTTACCCGTGACTTGACAGACTCTAGCCATTTGTGAATACCTTTGATTCTGGAGCTTTTCACAGCTCGTAATACTGAACTACCATGCTAAATATTCAATTCTAACATAAGTTAGCGTAGGAGTGTAGTTGTTTTTCGTCTTCTTAAGACAAGCGTCAATGAAAAAGCCCTATAGTTTCAATCAGCCGAAACTCAACACATCTTCATAAATCGCAGTCAATGACACGTCAAGATTAATGCAACTTAATGAAATCATTGCAAGTTCGGCATAGGTGTTGAGACTGTTCACGTGATCCAAAAACAATAGTTCGGACAGTTCCAAAATTATATTTTAATTAGGAGTTACGCAGTTCAAAACGTAACTTAGGCTTAATTCAGTTAGTTAGCGTTTTCGGAGTACAAATTTAAATTTGTACTCCATTTATAAAATCAGTGGGTTAGCATCTCAAGTGCGTAACTCCTATTTAATATCAATCAGTTATCAGATGAGCAAAATAACGATAACTTATTGATTTTAATAAATAGTTGTAGAAAACTGTCCGAACTATTGAAAAAGGAACTGTTTGTTTTATCGAATAAAAAATTGCTGCATCATTTTGT
Organism: Thiomargarita sp.; assembly: GCA_020721025.1. GTDB lineage: Bacteria > Pseudomonadota > Gammaproteobacteria > Beggiatoales > Beggiatoaceae > DYNO01. The sequence goes on from DYNO01000020.1 coordinate 20,529, forward strand.
AAAATTTTGTTGCTTAAAGCCGGACAACAGGATATATCTTGTATCGCAATTAAGCCATCAATGCCACCGGTCTATTTTCTAACAAGGCGTGGATGTTTTCCAATAATTCTGTTTCATTAAAAGGTTTGCCCAAGTAGCGATTAATTCCAATCTTTTCAGCATGTTCACGATGTTTTGCGCCAGTGCGAGAGGTGATCATGATGATGGGAATATGCGTCCACCCCGCAGTATTACGCACTTGTTTTGCCAATTCGTAACCGTCCATGCGCGGCATTTCTACGTCTAACAACATCAGATCAGGAATACGCTCTTGCAACTGGGCAATGGCATCGACTCCATCTTTGGCGGTGATCACATCCATGCCTTGCCGTTTGAGCAGACGGGCTGTAACCTTGCGTACCGTGATAGAATCGTCCACCACCATAATCGTTTTCGCCACTGGTTTTTTCTCTTCCACCACCACGTCTTGAATCAACATCTGGTCGTATTGTGGCAGGGTATCAGCGCGGGTAATAGTCGAAATATCCAAAATCAAGACCACCCGTCCATCTCCCAAAATCGTCGCCCCAGTAATCCAACGAATCGCGCCGATTTGGGGCCCCACAGATTTCACGACAATTTCCTTGCTGCCCTCAATTCCATCCACGAGTAAGGCAATGCGTTTGTCCCCATTTCTAACTAACAACGTGGGAATCAAGGGAGAATCCGAGAGTGCGACCCGCGGAAATCCCAATAAATCACCGAGATGAGAGACACGGTACTCATGATCCATGTATTTGTAATAATGTGGCGGTTCAGTCACAATCGTGCCATCGGCATTTTGCACTTCATGACGCAACACCCGCATCACTGCATCAACGTGATTCATCGGCACCGCCAACGTTTCTTCCCCAACATGTACCAACAGAGCTTGATTGATGGTCAAAGAAAGCGGCAGGCGAATTTCAAAGGTGGTGCCCTTGCCCATCTTGGAATGAATCATCAATGAACCGCTTAATTGCTTGATTTCACTATTCGCAACGTCCATTCCCACGCCGCGCCCGGACACTTGGGTGATTGCCTTCGCCGTGCTGAATGAGGGTTCGAGAATAAATTGCATCAATTCGTGATCCGAGACCACCGCGCCCGGTTGAATCATGCCGCGTTCCTCCGCTTTTTTGCGAATCACGGGTAAATTCAGCCCAGCACCATCATCACTCATTTTGATAATTAAATCGGTACTTTCTTTAGAAATATCAATGATAACCCGCGCAGTGGGAGACTTACCCGCTTGTTGCCGCACCGCGACTTCTTCAACCCCATGCCCAATCGCATTACGCAGCATGTGTTCTAACGGTGCGACCATTCGATTCAACACGGTGCGTTCAAATTCAATATCTTCCCCGTTGATAATAAAATCAATTTGCTTGTGCAACTCTCTGGCGGTGAGGCGGGCAATTCGTTGTAAACGTGGCGAAATTCGAGAAAATGGAATCATTCGGGTGCGCATGATGCTGTCTTGCAATTCTGCCCCGACTCGCGATTGTTGAATCAATAAGGTATCTGTTTGACGTGACAACGTTTTCAGATAATCTTGAATGCTCACCAAGTCGCTGATACTTTCCATCAAGCTGCGGGATAATTGCTGCATCAATGAAAAGCGATCTAATTCTAATAAATCAAATTCATGGTGTTGTTCCATCGGTTGCGCGACAACTTTTTCAACCTCGTGAAAATGTGAAATAATTTGCGTTTCAGTTTCCATTTCTAACCGTCGCAATTGATCTCGCAACCGCACCACCGTCTGTTCCATTTCAGAAATATTATTTTTAACCGCAGCTTGTTGTTGCTCCAGATGGGCGCGCAAGATGGATAATTCGCCGGCTAAGTTGGTCAATTTATCAATCAAGGTGACACGAACTCGAATGCGATCCTCCCCACCTTCCGCCATTTCATCTTTTTCACTTTTTTCATTTTTATCCGATTTGTCAGCCGCTGCGGTTTTATCAATAGCCGTTTTATCGACATTTTTATCAGCAGGACCTAATTTCGGTGGGCTCACTTCCGGTTCTTCAAAAACTAAGGGCTTGATTTTTTTAGATTCAACCGGGGGGGACAAAACGACCGCGGGTGTCACAATCTCGATATGGGATTCGGGCGAACCATCGCTGATGAGTGCGGCATCAATCTGTGCAATTAATTTATCAGGATTTTCCAACGGTTCGGAATGTTTGACTCGTTCCAACATTGACGCTAACTCATCAACACTGGTTTGCACAATTTCCTGTAATTTAGGATTCGTTTGGGCATTTCCTTCAACAATTTTGGTCAGCACCGATTCAAGTTGATGGCTTAAATTTCCCATCTGCGAGATGCCCACCATGCGCGAACCGCCCTTCAGCGTATGCAATTCACGTTGTAACTCTTTCATTAATTGCATATTATTCGGCGTGCTCTGCCACCGTTCTAATAAAGATTGGGTATTTTCGAGAATTTCCTCAGCTTCTTCTAAGAAAATATCCATGAATTCATCAGAAGGGACTGCCATATCTTCCAACGATTTCGCAATTGGCTTGGGCTCTGACGGTTTGGCGGGCGACGTGGTCTTCGACATGGGGAGGAGCGAATCGTCAATTTCCACGACATTAACCGCATTGAGCAGGGCTTGCTGCGTGGCTTGATCGACCGGTTCGCCTTTTAATAATGCTTCAATAAAATCAGTGGCTTGTTTAAAACAGTTGACATTTTCAGCAGTAATTTCATTTTTACGCTCTTGCAAATAGCGCGCATACGCCTCCATTGGACCGGCAATATTGGAAATTTCAGTAAATCGGACGCTGCGAGAACTGCCATTCAAGGTGTGAAATGCGCGAATTAAGTCTTGTGTCACCTGCGCGGGCAAGGTAATATGGGTCAAAAATTCGTGCAATGTCGCCAAATGTTGTGATGATTCTGCCTTGTAAATTTCAAATAATACTGGATCAATCGGCTCATTATCTTCATCATCGTGAAATTGCGGCGGAGGCACCGGCGAGGGGGCGCGTTGCGGCGTAATAATCGCTCTTGATTCACTGAGTTCTGGAAGTTCTTCTAATTCATCTTCCACTAAGGGCACGAAATCAATACTGGTTTCTGAAGTTTCTGCAAAATGTAAATCGGTGAAGTTGTCGTTTGACATTTCTTCAGCGTCCAACGTGGGCAACTCCCCAAATTCGGGCAGATCATCGTGTGCGGTCAATAAGTTATCCGTCATTTCCCCAGACAGAGGATTCAGATTTTCTGCCGTCGTTTCTAGGTCAGATTCTGCTGCTTGCCATGTTTCATTGCTGATATCGGGAAATTTTAAGGTTTCCTCGATTGATTCTTCAGACGCTTCATCAAATTTTTCCACTGCTTCTGCTTCTGCTTCTTCAACTTCAAGTGTTTTATTTGTCACAACGGGCGATTTTGGCGGCACCGCTGTGGGAATTACCGGCTGTTTTATCACCGGTGGCGTAATGATTTTATCGGCGGGACGGGGAGCGGGTAGGTCGGCGGGGGGATCAAAATCTCCCAGACTTTCCCCATGAGTACGAGTGAGATAATCGGCTTGCGAAACGAGTAACGCAACTTCATAAGGCGTTGCAATATCGTTTTTAAAGTCATGAATCATGTCCGGCAACAATTTCGGCACGGTCGCAATCAGGGACAACATTTTGTCATTGGGCGCAAGCGAACCTTCAATGACCCGATTCAACATGCTCTCAAATCGCCAGCCCAATTCGCCAATCACCATGGCACCCACCAATCGACCGCTTCCCTTCAGGGTATGAAATGCGCGACGAAGATTGTGCAAGGCTTCTGAATCTGCTGGATCGTCCTTCCAATTGTCGTAGTTGGCGGAGATTTCTTCCATGACTTCTTTCGCCTCTTCCACGAAGATGTCAATGATTTCTTCATCTAAATCAGTTGCTGGAGTTTGTTCAGGAAGTTCGAGCAGTTTCATAGTATCAGAGAATTAGGGAATAAAAAACGGAGATAATCGCTGGTGCTGAAGCGACGTTAGGCTTTTATTTTACAGCGATTTAAAGAATTTTGGAATTTTCAGCGATATGAATTTCACTTGTCAAACACTACTGTGCAATTTGACAACGGGCAGAGGCAAAATGATCTGAAATTTATGATTGATTATCTATTTAAAATTCATTAAGTTAGGCTAAAAATTCAGATTAACCTGATTGAGATAAGGAATGCTAAATGAAACTGGTGTTTTATTCCTCGTTCCAATGCTTCGCGTCAAAGCCATTGACTTAGGGAATTGTGCTGGAGCATGGGAACGAGAAAATTGTCCGAACTATTGTGAAATTTAATCAAGGAGTTACACACTTACTCCGAAGAATTGCTGCATTAAACGGCAAAAAGCTACGCCAATTCCGCCATGATAGCATCTGGAATATCGACATTAGAATAAACTGATTGCACGTCATCTAAATCTTCAAGCATATCAATCATTTTCAGTAACTTTTGGGCAGTTTCTAAATCCACTGTGGCATAAGTTGCCGCCCGCATGGTAATTTCAGCACTGTCGGATTTCAATCCCGCTTTTTCTAGTGCGTCCTTCACCGTGAGAAAATCATCAGGCAGGGTGAATACTTCAATTGAAGAATCTTCATTAGTAACAATATCTTGCGCTCCTGTTTCTAATGCAATTTCTAAAATTTTGTCTTCATGACTGCCCGCCGGATAGATTATTTGCCCCACTTTTTCAAAAAGATAACCCACCGAACCATCGGTGCCTAAATTCCCGCCAAATTTGGTAAACGCATGACGGACATCAGAAACAGTGCGATTGCGGTTATCTGTCATACAATCAACCATCACTGCAACGCCACCGGGTCCGTAGCCTTCGTAACGGATTTCTTCGTAATTATCAACATCTTGCGGACCTAAACCGCGTTTAATGGCGCGCTCAACCGTATCTCTCGTCATATTATTTGTGAGAGCTTTATCTATCGCTGCCCGTAATCGTGGGTTGGTATTTGGGTCACCGCCGCCCATGCGTGTTGCTACTGTGATTTCGCGAATCAGTTTGGTGAATAATTTGCCCCGTCTGGCATCCTGCGCGCCCTTACGGTGTTGAATATTCGCCCATTTACTATGTCCTGCCATAATGATTACCCGTTAAAATTGGAAAGAAACAATTGTCAGTGGTCATTGAAATCAATATGTTATCATAAAAAATTGTGATTTGTTGTGCGTTGTCTCGCATCGGTTGTTTTATGTCGTCGTATTTATAGGGTAATGTTTAATATAATCAAAAGGTTATTAGACGCTACTGGTTTTTTTGAATCAATTGAAATATAATTTCAATAAACTCTGAACCATTGCAATGAGGCGGAAATCATGAAACTCTTAATTTACCTGATTTTACTATCACTGATTTCGTGCAGCGATAGCGATAAAGCAGAAGTTGCGAAAGAAACCGATCTCATGATGAATGAGATGACGACTATTTTTCTTGATAAGACGGAGCAAAAAAAAGCCAAGTTTTGGCAAGATGCTTATCTGAAGTTGGATATTATGTTGGAAAAGTATAGAACCGATTTGAAATCTTTAATACCAAGTGAAACAGGTCTATAACCCAAAA
>DYNO01000167.1 GCA_020721025.1 Thiomargarita sp.
GACAATAATTCAGTATCTTGATAAGGTTTGGTTAAATAGTGCGACACGCCGGCGGCTTTGGCTTGTTCACGGTGTTTTTCTGTGGTTCGAGAGGTGATCATGAAAATCGGCGTGCGAGAAGTGACCGCATTGGCACGAGCATGAGTGGTGAATTCTAAACCATTCATGCGCGGCATTTCCATATCCACCAACATGATATCGGGCTTAGTTTGATTCAACACCTCAATCGCTTCTAACCCATCTTTCGCCAACAACACTTCAAAGCCTTGTTCTTCCAGCAATAACGACATCGACTTACGCACACTGAGCGAATCATCAACCACCAGCACATTTGGCACACGGGGACCCGCCCCCAAAAGTGCAGCATTATCACCACTTTGCGCCCCACTGCTCATGCTCATCAACGCTTGCATGGGAGAACGCAACAATTCAGGCAAATCCAACAGCGGAATTAAATTCCCATCGCCCAGAATCGACGCACCGATGACCCCGCGCACTTTCTGCACAAATTTCCCCATACTCTTCATAACCAAGTCATGCGTATCGACCAATTCATCAATGACAACGGCGGTTGTCCCAGTTTCCTCCCGCACCAACACCACCGGACGCAGGTGATAATCTTCAATGCCCGGTTTATCCGCGGTAACACTCAGTAAATCAGATAACGCCTTGACGGCAAAGGTGCGTTTCCCCATCTTCATGGTCAATTCATTGCCAATCATTTGAAATTCGCCCGCGCCGTGAACTAAGGCTTGTTCAATGGTATTGGTGGGAATCCCATAACGATACTGCCCAATCCGCGCAATCAACACATGCACCGTCACCAAGGTCATCGGCAATTTGATGATAAAATTCGAGCCCTTACCCGTTTCCGATATAATGTCCAACGTCCCTTTCATGTTGCGAATATTGGTGTGCACCACGTCCATACCCACACCCCGTCCAGACACTTGAGTTACGCCTGATTTGGTCGAAAATCCTGACATCAAAATCATCCGCGCCAATTCTGCATCGCTGACTTCTTGATTTTCCCGCAATAATCCTTTTTCGATGGCTTTGTAGCGAATGTTGGTGTAATTCAAACCTTGCCCATCATCCTTACATGAAACCACGATATTATTACCTTCGCGGTAAAAACTCAACAATACCGTGCCTTCCGCCGATTTGCCCAACATCACCCGTTCATCTGGGGATTCTAAGCCGTGGTCAATGGAATTTCGCAGCAAGTGCATCAACGGATCGCCCAAATTGTTCAAAACATCACTGTCCATCATGATGTCCGCGCCATGCACCACCAATTCCGCCTGTTTATTGGTCATCCGACACGTTTGGCGAATGTTGCGTTGCAATTTGGAAATAATGGTATTCACCGGCACCATGCGCGTGGTCATGATGTTGGCTTGCAATTCGCGGTTGAGCCGTTCATGCTGAATAAACATGGTTTCTAATTCGGCTAAATCGTTACGAATTGAAGTGCCCAACTCGCGAGTATCGGCAATGGATTCGATGAAACTGTGCGCAACGCTATGAAGTTCATTATATTCTTCAAATTCCAACGAATCGAATTCACCACCTCCGCGACTTTCGCTGTAATCCATGCCCGTAATACCACGCACATCAACCAAGTTTTCCAATTCAAAAGTTTTCTTCTGCAACACCATGCTTTGATCGCCAAGCAAGCGGGTGCTACCCATGACGTGTTTCAAGCGTTCTTGAATTTGCCCAATGGAAATGGATAATTCACCGACCAAGCGCAACAGGTTATCCACCGTTTTCGTCGGGACACGTAACACTTGTTCTGGAGTGGCATCGCCCGGCGTAATTGGCGCACCCGCGGGAGCTTTTTCGCCAGAATCCGTCGCAGTAGGTTTGGCGGCAGCCTTGGGCGCACTTTGAGCAGGAGCAGCACGAGAAGTCGGAGCACCGCCTTGTAAATTACCTTTGTCAATCCGATTTGCCCAATCCAACACACTTTGCAGCACTTGTTGGGCAGTTTCTGGGGCATCGGCTTGACCCAGCAAACTATCCACCATTGCTTCGATACAATCCGCAGCTTCCACCATCATATCGGTGAGTTCTTTGGGCGGTGTAACGTCTTGATGGCTGGTGAAATATTCCAAAATATCTTCGAGATGATGCCCCATATTGGCAACACCTTCAATACCGATAATTTTAGAAGAACCTTTCAACGTGTGGGCAATACGCTTGGCTTTCTGGGTAACACCTAAATCTGCACCACGAATAATGCTTTGCACACATTCAGTAAATTCTTGCGCGTGCTGCGGTACTTCCGTCAAATAGGCTTCGAGCAATTCACGGTTAATATCTGCCGGAACATGCAACACCACATCTTCCGGTTTTGCCACCGTTTGCCGCTGGTAAACGTCCGCTTCCTCTTCTTCCTGCTGTTCCGCGCCCGAAGTCAATTTGCTCAATAATTCATGTGCTTGCTCATCCGGCAACGGTTTTGCCCACTGCGATTCACGGAAATGATTCAATAAAGCAATCACATTTTCCATTGGCGCGTTGAGGTAGGACAAAACTAAATCGGGCCACGCTTCGAGTAATTTTTTCGCTTTAACCCGTGCAGCCAAATCTTTTTGTGCCAATAATTGAACATTTTCAATCAGTAACTGACACAATTGTTGCAAGCCAGTGAGCCCGACCATCTCGGTCGCCATTGCCAACCGCCCGACGTTATCGGCATAATTTTCAGCCGCTTCGCTCAATCCCGGTTGATTATTATTTAACGTGGTATATTTTTCTAAATGAGCGGTTAATTCATCCTTGATGCCTTGCAGCTCGGAAGTGAGAATTTCCACCACTTCGGCACTGCCCAGCGAAATTTGTTGCGCCCCATCGACTTCCACATCCAAATCTTCAGGAGGTTCAGATGATTCTTCCTCTTCTTCAGCAACCGCCGCCGCCAATTGTTCCAATTCAACTTGTTGTTGATATGCAGCTACTTGCAGCGGTTCCGTCGAAGTTTGCAACAATTTCTGCAACAATTCTTCAGCAGTTTCTGTGGTTAGGGGCGATGCCCAGTCCGGATGCTGCATAAAACGCACTAATTGCGGGGCACCGGAGACCGGAATACTCAAATAGCCTAAAGCCTGATGTGGGAACTGCTGAAATAACGATTGGGCGGCAAGTTTTTGTTGCTGCTGTTGCGCGCTCAATGCCATCAAATTATCATTGATAAAAACACATACTTCTTGCAAGCCCGCCAATCCCGCCATCTCAGCAGCTTCATAAATGGCTTGTACTTGATTGGTATAATTTTCTACAGCTTCGAGCAAAGCGGGGTTATCATTTTGCATGGATATACATACCTCAAGGGCAGAGGATAATCCCTCGATTAAATCGGTAATCTGATTACGCACCACATCGAGAATTTCTGGTGCCGCCAAGACAATCTGTCGCTCTTCGGAGACAAGAGTTTCACTGGTTATTTTACCGCTTTGGGTTAATTTTTGCTCTAATGTTTTTGCTTGGGTACTATCTAGGGGATTTGCCCAATGCGGATTTTGTAATAAATTGAAAAAGTTATGGGCACCGGCGCGTGGGGTACGCAAATAAGTTTCAACGGCTTCAACCCATTGCATAAACAATGCCTGCGCATTCAACCGAATTGCCTGCTCTTGAACGCTCAACGCCATCACGTTGTCATTGATAAAGCTACAAATTTCTTGCAACCCGCCCAACTGCGCCATCTCAGCGGTGTCCCAAATAGTTTGCACTGCTTCGGTGTATTCGCCCACTGCCATCAGTAAATCTTCACTGCCATCCTCCGCATTGATCAAACGTTGCAGAATTTCAGCCAATTGTTGCGAAGTTTCAGCGACTTGGCTCTGCAAAATTTCAATGGTTTCCGACGAAGCCAAAACGATTTCATCAGTGGCGGGGGCTGCAATGTTTTCTGGAACAAGTTCTGAAGATTCAGGTTGTTGCAGTAGCAAGTGTTGTAATTTTTCAACTTGGGGCAACGGCAGGGGAGAAGCCCACAACGGATTTTGTAAATGTTGTACTAATTGTGCTGCACCGGTTCGCGGTTGTTGTAAATAGTTGGAAGCTAAGGGAATCCAATGACTGAACAAATCTTGCGAAGCCAGCCGCACGGTTTTATCTTGTGACCCCAAAGCCATCATATTATCATTGATAAAAATACATACTTCTTGCAAGCCTGCCAAGTGTGCCATATCCGCGGTATCCCACACAGCCTGCACAGCTTCTGTGTATTCACCCACCGCCATGAGTAAATCTTCACCGCCATCTTCCGCATTGACCAATTTTGTCAAAATCTCAGCCAATTGTTCGCCAGAATCAATCAGTTGCCCTTCCAGCACGGCTAAAATATCCGGCGAAGCCAACACAATTTCAGGCTCTTTCGGTTCGACCGGAGGTGGCAACATCGTAGCAACCGGTGTGGTGAGCGGTTCAATGACATTATTTATTGCTGACGATTCAAGCCCCTTAGTCGCAGGAGTCAGTAAATTTTGATGTAACTCCGTCAACTGTTCCTGATCGGGCGGCAATAACCATAACGGATTTTGCAAGTGACTGATTAGATGTAGCGCGCCAATACTAGGTTGATATAGATAGGTCAGACAATGGCTTAACCAATCTGCAAAAAGGGATTGCGCGGCAAGGCGAGTTTGCTGATCTTCGGCACTCATCGCCATCACGTTGTCATTGATAATACTGCAAATTTCTTGCAAGCCCTTCAAGCCCGACATTTCAGCAGCATCCCAAATCGTTTGTACTGACTCGGTATATTCCCCCACCGCCATCAATAAATCTTCACTGCCATCTTCTGCACTGACCACTTTTTCGAGCGCGGATAACAAGATAGGATTAGCTTGAGTCAATTGACGTTGAATTCGATGCAAGACTGCTGGCTCTGCTAACACAATATCTTCAACAATTTTTTCTTCGACTTCAATAAGTTGTTCAACTTCGACCGGCGAAACGGGTTCTTCCGTGATAACTGGTTGAATATGCGTTAGATTTTCCAATAATGCTTGGGCACGCGCCTCGTCGAGCGGGAAGGGCCAAGTCAAATTACTCAAATGTTCGACCAATTGCGGGGACACTGAATGAGGATGCAGCACATAATCCTGCACCAGTTTATTCCATGATTCTAAATGAGGTTGCGCAGTGCGACGGATGGCATACGGTTGGGTGCTCAATTCATACATGTTTTCATTAACAAAAGCGCACACTTCCGCCAAACCGTTCAAACCCGCATTGTCTGCCACCTCTGAAATGGATTGAATGTTATCAGTGTATTGTTCCACCGCTTCGAGCAATTCGGGACTGTCATTTTCAGCCACTGCGAATTTATTCAACGCCTTATGCAAATCATCCATCGCTTCGGACAGTTCATTCAACAAGCCGTCCAAAATATCCGCACTTACCAATGGTGCATCGTCAGCTTGTTCGGCAACCAGTGGCACAATTTTGTCTGATTCTGGAAATTCTTCAACCGAGGCTTGAATTACCTGTGCGAATGACTCATCGGTTAAATTTTCTTCAGAATTCACAAGTTTGATTGTCGATTCATTGCTGAATATTGTGTGAGACTCAACCACATCCTCAAGTTCCGAATCTGTCGCAAATGTGTCAACTGCTTCTAGCGGTTCTTCCAGTAATTCATCGACAATAGATTCTTCTGGCAATTGTGGAATAAATTGCGTTTCTGCCAAGGTTGAAATATCTTCTAAGGAAATTTCCGTGTTCTCGTCATACGCCGCAACCATTTCATCTAATTCAGAATCTTCTATTGTTTCAATAATGGGCGATACTAAAATCGGTTCAACAATTTCTTCCGCAGCAAAAGTGACGATTTCTTCTTTTTCATCAACCACTTCCAACACTGGTTTAACCGCCGTTTCTAATTGCTCACTGACTAAAAATTCATCTTCATCTTCTGGCATTTCATCTGAAAAAATGAATTCGTCACGCACCAAATTTTCTTTGATTGTTTCCTCAATTGGGGCGGTTGTCGTTAGCAATTCTGTTTCAATCGGTTGAATTTCTTCGATTTTTGCGTGAGTTTCAGACAATTGAGTGGCGGTAGTCTGCTCTTGCAATTTGACCCGTTCTACTGAGGCTTCAACTTGTTTGATGTGAATAGGTTGTTCAATTTGCAGAATAATTGCTTCTTGCCGTAATTGCACTGCCAAACTGCTGAGTTGTTCTTGGGGTAATTGTTGTAACCATTGTGGTTGTGATAAATGCTCAACCAATGTCGCGGAACCAACGCGGGAATTTTGGACATAATCTAGCATTAACTGAGGACATGCCGCCAGCAATTCAAAATATTGGAAGCGTTCAGATTTTGGTAACACACTAAATTCAAATATATTATCGCTAATAAACGTGCACACTCGCTGCAATCCATTGAGACGCGCTTTTTCCGCCCGTTCCCAAAGGGTTTGCATCGTATTGGTGTATTCTTCTACAGCCATCAGAAAAACGTCACTGTCATTTTCGGCAGTCACCAGTTGATGCAAGGTTGTTGACAATATGTCGCTGATCTCAACGATTTTATTTGACAAATCATTCAGCGTTTCATTGTGTTGTGCAGCATAAGCCATGTGTGCTGGGATAATTTCAGATACGGGGGATTGAACAATTTTTCCTTGTGATTCTTTGAGTTGCGATTCGAGGCGCGATTCTTCTTGATGTGCGTGAATTTCTTCAAGGGTTGCCAGTTCGTCAGCGGCTTCGTCTTCAAAACGGTTTAATGTGAAGTCTTCTAGTTGAAATTCTTCATCTGATTCAGAGAGAGAGAGTTCGCCGGCAAATTTCATTGATTCAGATTTGCTCATCTCTGGAATGCTGTCAAAAATTTCTTCGTCCAGCAATTTATCCAATTCCATCGCTTCTAAAGCAACTGGGGAGGCAAATTGTTCTGTTTTTTCAACTTGTTCCACTGTGTTTTCTGTGAATTGTGTGGCTTGTGCTGTGGTTTCTAAATTAATGAATTGCTCTGTCGCGTC
>DYNO01000168.1 GCA_020721025.1 Thiomargarita sp.
TTATTCAGATATTCCTTTTGGGCTTCATTGGGTTGGAGTTCGATTTTATGTGCCAATAACATGGCTAACTTCCTCAGATGGGTTACATTTAAGTCATGGCGAGGATTCTAATGTGATATGCTTTACCTGTCAATACTTTTTGGGTTATAGACCTGTTTCACTTGGTATTAAAGATTTCAAATCGGTTCTATATTTATAACTATTCTGAAGTAACATAGAAATTCGTTGATTACCTCTGATAAGTTCATAATTTTCATTAGAATCAAACAGTAACTCCAATTCGGAAATCATCCGTTGATAACTTGACAGTACGACAAGTTAATTGTTACAGTATTGTTACAGTAGAACAACGAAGCAATTGCGTTTTTTAACTACGAAAGATACGGAGAAGGTGTTATGCGTAAAAATGTTAGATTCCACCTGCAACAGGCTGGATTAATTTTGTTTTGTTCAATGGGTTTCCTCGCGAATGTCCATGCGACCCCACCTACTTTGTACAATAACTCCACCATGGCGTTGAGTATTCCAAACGCGGTGGAACACAAACCCGATGGCTCAGTTGCAGTTTATTCCGGAGACATGACGTATATTCCGGGGATAGACAGCTATCAACTGACTTATTTGGAACAACAACCTAATTTCAGCAATAAATCTGTCGTTGATGAAGGATTCGACCCTGCGATTGCAAAACAATTGGATGCCCTGTTAGATAGAATTGTCGCCACGTATAATAAGCCCGGTGCGATGATGCGTGTGGAGCGTGCCGGTAAGGTCTATCGGGGTGTCAGAGGGTTGGCGCGGCTGGAAACCAAGCAACCCTTGAGATTTAATGATCGTTGGAAGGTTGCAAGTAATACCAAGCCCTTTGTCGCACAAGTGATGTTACAGTTAATCCAAGAAGGTAAGATCAAGTTAGATGATTTGGTTGAACCATTATTGCCAGATGTGATGGCGAAATTACCGAATAAAGATCAAATTACATTACGTCATTTGTTACAACACACCAGCGGTTTAGCGAATTACGTCGCCGATGATGTTATTCAGTGTTCCATGATTCACACCCCATTTCGGTCTTGGAGTGTTGAAGAAATGTTGGACATTTCGGTGGTAAATTTGACCAAACAAGCCACTTCCATCCCCGGCACTGAATATCACTATACAAATAGCGGCATCTTGTTGTTGGGACTCTTGGTTGAAAAACTCAGCGGCATGAAGTTGGGCGAAGCGGTTTATCAACGCGTCTTGAATCCATTGCACTTGTATAGCACAGAATATATGTACGATCCCTCAATCGCATTTGATTACTCGTATGGCTATACCGATTATCCGCCATGTATTGATGGCAAAACCCGTGATCCCAAGGCAAAAGGCGATGGCGTGTTGGAAAATGCAACGTTTTTAGACCCTTCTCCTGCAGGTGCCGCCGGTGCCATTGTATCCACGATTGAAGACATGGGGAAATGGGTAAAATACTACACGCAGGCAAAGGCTTTGGCACCCGATGTCGCGAAAGAACTGATGAATTTCCGTCCTGCTTACACTGCGGCAGATGATTTCGGTTTCATCGTCGATATGGGATTGAGCTTGATGCGCGTCAATGATCGTTACTTGGGGCACACTGGACAGATCAACGGCTATGAAAACATGGGATTATATGATCCACAAACAGACACCACCATGTTGCTCATGATGAATAAATATGACTTGTTAGAACCCTTTGAACAAGAAGTCAGTGCCGTGATGATATTTGAAATGATCCCAATTCTGGATGGAACAGCGAGCACCGCCCGCGCCGATGAAAATAAACGGGCATTTATGGCAACCGGTCGGAGTATGCGGTCAATTATCGAAAACTGGTAAGCACGTTTTCACAGCAACAAAAAGAATCATCTTCTGTTGAATAGGGTAGGTAAAATGCCGTATTGTTTTATCTGCCCTATGATTTGCCATCAAATTTTCCCGCGCTTAAATTCAGCCCGCAACCTCATGACAGACCAAGAACTTTCCCAACGCATCGCCCATCTTGAGCAACAACTCCAACAAGCCCACGTAGAAAATACTCAACTTCGCCATACTTTGGCACAGCAAACGCGCACACTTGATAAATTAGTGATGTGGCTGCAAAGTTTGCAACGCGACATTCACGATGTTTATCAATCATTTACTTGGAAAGCGGGCAATGTCATCACCCAATTGATTTTAAAACTGCTGCGTCGTCCGGCGGGCGTGACTGCACGAGACCACGTAGATCGGATTGTCAATAGCTTTGAAACATGGCGAAATCACTATGTCAATCAACACGAATTAGACAGATTCACGCCCGATCAAATTGCAGAATGGCACGATACCCAAGAATATCAACAATGGTTAGCCTGTTATCACACCATTGATTTAACAAGCATTTCACAACAAATGCAAACCTGGCAGTCGTTACCGCTTATTTCCTTGTTATTGCCGCTGTCCCCAAACGTGACTATTGACCAAGTTGATAAAACTTTACGCACAATTCAACAACAATGCTATCCTAACTGGCAATTATTAATTTTAAATCAAACAGTTGAGCATGAGACTTTAGCAACAATTGCGGAAGCAGACTCGCGAATTCACCTCATCACATTATCCGAATCACTGACGCTTGCGGAAATGCTCAATCATGGGCTGACCTTGGTCACAGGCGAATGGATGGCTGTTTTAGCAGAATCGCAACAATTGACGCAGGACGCGCTGTTTCAACTGGTTCAAATAATTCAAAAATCAACCGACGTAGCTCTGATTTACGCCGATGAAGATTTCATCAATGCTGCCGGACAACGTTGCGCGCCTTATTTCAAAACAGCTTGGAATCCTGATCTATTTTATGCACATGATTTTCTCACTGGATTCACGGGTTATCGAACCGATTGGGTAAAAAAACTGCAATTTCATGAAGATATCGCCGGGCTGACTCTGTACGATCTTAGTTTGCGCTTGCTACTCCATCTGGATACGGCACAAATTCAGCATATTCCATCCATTTTATGCCATCGTCATCAAAATTTTGAAAACTACCCCCATCGCACCAGTTTAACCGCATTAGAGCGATATTTTCAACAATTAGCGCGCCAAGTGCTGATTACACCAAGCATTGCGGGACACAGCCGGATCATTTACGCCCTGCCTGCTGAACCGCCCTTGGTGACAATCATTATCCCAACTCGCGATCAACTCAAATTGTTACAAACGATAGTGACGGGCATTTTGCAACACACCGATTATCCCGCGCTGGAATTGATTATTGTGGATAATGGTAGCGTTGCGACAGAAACTTTAAATTATTTACAGCAATTGCAACAGGATCAACGAATTCGTGTGTTACGACATGATGCCGAGTTTAATTACTCGCAACTCAACAATTTGGCAGCTTTTCAGGCGCGTGGTGAAATTTTAGCATTATTAAACAATGATTTAGAAATCATTCATTCTGATTGGTTAAAAGAAATGGTCAGTCACGCGTTACGTCCGGAAGTGGGCGCGGTGGGAGCAAAATTATATTATAGTAACAATACGATACAACATGCCGGAGTGATTGTTGGATTGGGTGGCTTGGCGGGACATGGGTTTAAATTTTTGCCAAGACAGTTCGCCGGTTACTATTGGAAGCCGTTTTTGACCCAAAACTACTCAGCAGTGACCGGCGCGTGTCTGGTGTTGCGTAAGGAAGTGTATGAAAAAGTGGGCGGTTTAAACGAAGTTCAGCTCAAAGTGGCGTTTAACGATGTCGATTTGTGTCTCAAAATTCGGGCGCAAGGTTATTGGATTGTATGGACACCTCATGCTGAATTGTATCATCATGAATCAGTCAGTCGGGGTGCGGATTTAACCATGCGTAAGTATCTGAGATTGCAGCGAGAAATCCGATACATGCAAACGCAGTGGGCGACTCAATTGGCGGCTGATCCGTTCTATCATCCTCATTTGACAATACAATTTGAAGATTTTTCATTGGCATATCCCCCCAGAAAACTGTGAACAGATGGCAGAAATTTCAATCTTCCCGCGTCCGTCCAATGGTGCCTTTTTGCAAGGGAACAAAACTGACGTAATCTAATAAACTTTGTTGATAGCCACTGCGAGAGCGTGTGATTTTGAGCAAGGCTTGTTGCCCCCGTTCTCCCACAGGAATAATCAAACAACCGCCTATTTCCAACTGTTCCAATAAGGCAGTAGGCACTTGTTCAGGCGCAGCCGTCACGATAATCGCGGAATAAGGGGCATGGTCTCGCCATCCCAAGTAACCATCGCCATAATAGTAACTAATGTTTTCTAAGCCTAAGTTTTCTAAACGTTCGCGCGCTTTATCGGTTAAATTTTTGATGCGCTCAACGGTGTAAATATGACGGATTAATTTCGCTAAAATCGCGGTTTGATAACCACAACCGGTACCGATTTCTAACACATTGGGCGGTATCCCTTGCGTGAGCAATGCCTCTGTCATCCGCGCCACAATATAAGGTTGCGAAATGGTTTGCCCCTGCCCAATGGGTAACGCATTGTCAGCATAAGCAAAACTCGACATGGCTGGATCGATGAATAGATGACGTGGAATCGCTTGCATTGCCTGTAATACCGCAGGGTGTTGAATTCCTTGTTGACGCAATCGTTGCATCATGCGTTCATGTTGGTGCTGTAACTTCATGATAAATATTGATTATTTCGTAAGATTGGATGTTAAGATGAGATAGCTGAGGAATAATAAAAAACTTATCTCAACCTGACAGGCTTGAATATTTTTTTTACGGTGCGTTGGCGACATAGCAACCAATTCTATTGTATCATTCATGACATCCTCGCACTTGAATTTTGCCATGTCGATTCGCTCACTACTATTCCTCATCGGTTTTTTATTCCTATTTTGGCTACTTGCCCACAGTTGGAGCAAATTACAGCTTATTTTACAAAATATCCATGTAGCGACCTTCATCATTTCTTTATTGATTAATATCTTAGGCAACTTTATCGTCAGTGCCCTTTTTCAACAATTACTCGCCAAATACGGCGTTGTGACCACCTACGCGACCGTATGCCAACTGTTCTTTTTTGCCCAAATCACCAAATACATTCCGGGAAAAATATGGGTCGTATGGTATCAAGCCACCCTGCTCAAAACCGTTGGTTCCACCAGTGCCTTGATTTTCACCAATTTAGATTTAATGGGCGTGTTAATGCTGCACACCCTCGTATTGACGATAAGTTTACTTATTTTAGATTATAACTTGTTGCTATCTCTATTATTTTTCAGCAGCGGTTGGATATTATGTTGGCTTGTCGCACGATACTGCTATTTATTCCGAATTTTACAATTTCTGCTATCCAAATTTAAACAAATACGTCCTCAACTGTGCCCATGCCATGCAAACATACAATTGAGCCACTTATTGTTATTTTATCTTTTATTTTCAACAACTTATTTAAGTTCGCAACTCATTTTATTCAGCGCAGTGTTTAATTTTTCTCTTGACGAATCAATTCATTACATTGCCTACTTGGGATTAGCGTGGATCGCAGGCGTATTATCAATTATTGTTCCCGGCGGCATGGGAATCAAAGAGTTTTTCTTCATTTTCTTCGCGCAATTATCAAATCAAACCGTGTCGCTGGATACGCTTGCCGCGATTGCCGTCATCTCTCGTTTTTGGCTCATTTTACAAGAAATTTTAGGCGTTGGGATTATTTTTATATGGCGTAAACTCTATTACAACTCAAGTTGAGTCGGATTACCACTCCTCATACCATGTCCGCAAATCAACATGTTCTGCCAAATATTTCTCGTCTAGCTTGCGACTATCGCCGATCACTTTAGCTGGATTTCCAGCCACAATTTGAAACGGCTGCACATCTTTGATAATCATCGAATTTGCAGAAATAATTGCCCCATCACCTATAGTTACGCCGGGTAAAATTTTCGCTCCTGCCCCCACAAACACAAATTTTCCAATCACTACTGGGGCAATATCAAACGCTATCTTTTTATTTTCCGGAACTTGGATGTAATGATTGCCATACAAACGGATTGCAATATGTGAGCTATGGGTAAAAATCCCTACCCATGCTCCAACTTGGCTACCCTGCCCAATTTTTAAGCCACCAGTGCCATCTAAGATGGTGTAATGCCAAACGAATACGTTGTTTTCTATAAATATATTTTCAGGGTGGTAAAAAAACACGGTGTCACTGATCCGTGTGTTTGCATGCCATTCCCCAGTACTGTTCCGGTGACCCCATAACATTCTAGGACGTTTAAAACTACGCCATACCGGGTTAAATAGCTGACTGAGAAACCTTCCAACCGGCGTAAAGTACAACTTCTTGAGTAGAAATTTAATCATATTATCACCTTATCACCAATTATTTATAAGCTATATTTGTATTTACTGTCGGAATTTCAAAATAAACATGTATAATTGTAGCAAACAACATGAGAGTTAGCGCATTATTCTCTATATTTTTGGAACGTTATTAGTTAAATTAATATATTTAGGAGTTACGCAGTACAAATCTAATTCTGAATTTATTCAAAAAGTTAATATTTTGATATTTCAATAAAATCAATTGAATAATGATTCAACTGCGTAACGCCTAATATTATTGAAAAATTCTATTTTATTAGATACTTCCTTCAAACTGAAACTCTCTCATGCAAAAACTAAAAAAAGCGTGGTTCATGTTGTTAGAATTGGGATTTCGCATAGTCATTCATCCCGGTTTGCGAGCGAGATTATTGGCATTTTGCGGGGCAACGGTTGGTAAAAACGTGCGTATTTACGAAGTTCAACTGTTCAACTTAGAAAATGGCTTCAAACACCTCAAAATTGCTGACGACGTACACATCGGAACGGGTTGTCGTTTGGATTTGGAAGGCGAAATTTATTTAGCGCAGGGAGTCACTATAGAACCTATTTGAAATCTTTAATACCAAGCAAAACAGGTCTATAACCCAAAA
>DYNO01000169.1 GCA_020721025.1 Thiomargarita sp.
CCTTAAAGCTGAAGCGCGGCTTTTGCCCAGTTTGGGATAATTTGACTTTATTTTTTTAGCGACAACTAATTTATTTTCATGGCATTTCCGTTAATTTGCGACATGGCTGAACTCACGCCGGCGGCTGAAATTTTAGCGGCACGTTTTCAATTTGATTTCGGCACCTCTCCCCCGCCCGACTCAATTTACTTATTTTTGTCGTCACAAGGTTTAGAATTACGTCAATCAGATCAAACAACTCCATTGATTTACATTGATTTTGTCAACGGACAAGCCCGACATCGACGTTTATACGGGGGAGGACGCAAACAGCCCTTAGGACGCGCCATTGGCTTAAAATCTGGGACATTTCCATGGGTATGTGATGCAACGGCGGGATTGGGACGAGATGCGTTTGTATTCGCATGTTTAGGCTGCACGGTGATGATGGTGGAACGTTCCCCGGTCTTAGCGGCATTACTCTCGGACGGTTTACAACGTCTAGCGCAACAACCTGAATTAACAGAAATTTCTCAACGCTTGCAACTGATTCATCACGACGCAGCCAGATGGCTTACCACAACAACTGATTTTCCCGAAGTGATTTATTTAGACCCGATGTATCCGAAACGTCAAAAAACGGCATTGGTTAAAAAAGAAATGCGGACTTTGCAAACATTGGTCGGTCAAGATGCTGATGCCTCAAATTTACTACAGATTGCACTACAAAAAGCCCGCAACCGCGTCGTTGTCAAACGTCCTAAAAATGCGTTACCCCTGTTAGAATCCCCCGCACCACATTTCAGTATTGCCAGTGAAAATACGCGTTTTGATGTGTATTTGACGGTCTGATAAAAAATGGGGGGTAGGAAAATTGATCATTTTAAACCCAGTTTCTGAAACTTGACAGCTTGAGATGGGCTTTTCACAGTGCCGCGGCGATACCAAAAACTTTTTGTTTTATTTGAAGAAATTTTGTGAATAAGCGATTTTCATGGAATTTGAATTGCATCACTCTGCAACGCGAAAGGATTCTCATTCACAAAAAAGATTGGCACTGATCCCATATTTATGTTGAAATATGCTAAGTTCATCATTGAATATCATCGTCAAAACTCTTTAAAAACACTCAAGGTTTTCATTCTTATGCTCAATCATTTCAAAGTGGGTCAACGCTTGCTGATCGGATTCGGGAGTATCATGTTATTCCTTGTTTCCATTAGTATTTTATCTATTTATCAATCCTATACTCTTTCGGCAATCACCGAGAGTTTGTACCGGCATCCCTACACTGTGGGACACGCGATACAAGAAACGCATACAGTCATTGTTAAAATGCGTAGCACACTCAAAGATATTATCGCAGTGCGCACGCTTGATGAAATGGTACAGCGGGCGAAACAAGTGGATGAGTATGAGATACAAGTCTATGAATTGTTAAAAATTGCGAAGGAACGCTATTTGGGTGATCCCCAAGATGTACAAACCGTTATCGAATTATTTGCACAATGGAAACCCGTGCGCGATACGATTTTTAGTCGTTTTGATCTTGATGATCGAAGTGCTGTGACTCAAATGATCATCTATGGTGTGGGGATTGAACATTTTAATAAACTCGAAGATGCGCTATACAAGGTGCTCGTTTTTGGTGAAAATAAAGCGCAAACTTTTTACGACCATGCCCAGCATCAAGCAGATGTCATGCGTTATTGGCTGATTGTGTTATCTATTACATTGACAATTTTAGGTATCAGTCTCACCTTGTATATTTCACATACGATAACCAAACCTCTGTCGATTGCGGTCAAGGCGGCAGAACAGTTGGCAACGGGCAATTTACTCGTGACGATTCAGACCACCGGCAAAGATGAAACCGCTCAGTTGCTCGACGCAATGCAAAAGATGGCGAATAATTTACGAATGACGATTGCCCAACTGATTCAATCTTCTCAACATATTAACAATATCGTGCATCAATTGAGTAACAATGGACAAGAATTACTGACGGGAGCCGAACAACAAAACATCGCAGTCACCACCACCTATGATTCTGTCTCATCTTTGTCGAAAGCAACCAATCAAGTCGCTGAAAGTACAGAAACTTTAACCAACAATGTGGCAGAAACTTCCGCCTCAATTGAAGAAATGGCAGCCTCCATCGAATCCGTCGCCAACAGTACCGCTGAACTCAATGATACCGTTGACATGACTTCGCAATTGATTGCACAGATGGTCAACACAATTGAACAAATTGCCAACAATAGCCGCAATGTCAGCGAATTTTCGCAAACAATGGTACAAAAAGCCCAACAAGGCGGTAGCGCAATGCACGATACGATGCTGAGTATGGGAGATATTTCTGATACGATGCAAGGAATTGTGCAAGTGATTGAAAAACTGAATGGCAGTCATCAACAGATCAATGACATTATCAACACGATCAGCGAAATTGCTCGCCAAACCAACCTACTTGCCCTCAACGCCGCGATTGAAGCTGCTCGAGCGGGAGAACATGGACGCGGTTTTACGGTTGTCGCCGATGAAGTGCGTAAATTAGCCACTCGCTCTGCCACGGCAACACAGGAAATTATCAATTTAATCAGTGCAATCCGTAAAGACAGTCAAGAGGCTATTGTCGCAACCACTGCGGGGGCGGAAAAAGTGCTGAACGGCGTTGACTTGACTAAACAAGCTGGGGGGATTTTGGACAGTATTGTGCACTCCATTCATTCCAGCAATAAAATGATGGTGGAAATCAGTGCAGCAACCGCGCGCCAAGCCCATGCTTCTGAAGAAGTTATGAAAAATGTTGATGCGATTCGCTTGATGACGAAGGAAGTTGATGTCGCTGCGAAAGAACAAGCCGTTGGTACGCAACAAATTATGACAGCAATCGGTGTGATGAATACCATGACAGAAGAAGTCGCGAATTCCGCCGCCCAGCAAACGATAAGCAGTGAAAGTATCATCGCGGTTACGGAAAATGTGGCAACAATTTCATCACAAAATCGGAAACTATCAAGCCAACTGGTGAATATTACGACTGAATTAAAGCGACAATCGGATAGTTTATACGGATTAGCGCAACAATTTAAGGTTTAGTATGCTGAAAGAATGGTTTATCACCGGTACGGATACCGGCGTGGGTAAAACACGGGTTACTTTAGCGTTAATGCAATATTATCAACAGCAAGGTTGGCGAGTTGTGGGAATGAAACCGATTGCGACCGGGTGCGAATCAACGCCAGCGGGTTTGCGCAATGCGGACGCACAACAAATCTTACAACTCAGCAGCTTACCGATTCAATATGCTCAAGTCAATCCGTATTCCTTTCTCCCGCCTATCGCCCCCCATTTAGCAGCCGCCCAAGCGCACCGAGTGATTGAAATAGAAAAAATCGTAAGGGCTTATTATCAACTGTCGCGATTGGCGGATATTGTCTTGGTGGAAGGGATCGGCGGGTGGCGAGTTCCATTAAATGCCCAACATACACTCAAAGATATGGTGTTATCGCTCAATTTACCTGTGATTTTAGTCGTAGGCTTGCGTCTCGGATGTATTAATCACGCATTGCTTACCGCTGAGACGATAGTGAATGATGGTTGTCAATTACACGGTTGGATTGCTAACCATTTGACTGCTGAAGGAAATTGGCAAGAAGTGATTAACAGTTTAGAACAACGTTTATCTGCACCTTTATTAAGTGTGCTGCCATTCTCGGCAACCGATGATGGCATTCCCCAAATACAAATGCCTCCCTTCTTGTTTTAATAGTTTCATCTTATCCTGATTTGTGTGGCACTACCCAAATTTAGATTTATACTCCAAAGGATACTCACTGATGGCTCTTTCTGACTTGGAATCTCAAGATGGTTTTCTCTGCTTAAAACAGCAATATGATCAAGTATTTGTTCCCACTACCGAGCCTAAACATCAGGCAAGCGAGGCGCGTAAATTCGCAGAAGCCTTGTGTCATCAGATTTTTGAGCGGGAAATTGGCAAAAAACCTGATAAGTTCCTAGAGTTAAACGAATATTTTGAGATATTCAAAAAACACAAGTTGGATTTACGTTACGCCACTCCGCATTTTGCGACGATCCAAATGATTGGCAATTATAACTCTCATTATCAAGGAAGTTCACAACCGAATGTGACAACGGAATATGTCCAACCCGCTTTGAATGCAGTCGATTTTTTGATGAATTGGTATGTGCACACGCAACTGCAACGTCCTAACTTCAAGTTTGTTCAAGGAAAAATGACTGAAACCCCGCCTGATCTTGGGATTGTCACCGAATCGAATAACTATGAATTAGAAATGATTGGCGGCGCGATTCCGTTGAATTCAAACTTTTATGTGATTCGTGATGTCGATCAAGAATTTACCGATGCACTACAACGTCGTGACAGCATTGTGTTGTTGAAAGGGTCGCGACAGGTGGGGAAAACTTCGTTATTGGCGCGGGGCATTCAACGGGCGCGGGAGGCGGGAATTCAAGTCATTTTGACCGATTGCCAAAAATTGCCCTTGACGCAGTTAGAAACGTTGGATAAATTTCTGTTGACTGTCAGTAGCTTATTGGCGAAGCAGTTGAAATTGTCAGTTACTCCAAAATCCGTGTGGGACTTTGATTGTGTACCGACTTTAAATTTTGAAGGCTATTTTATAGATCACATCCTCACTGCCACCACGCAACCGATTTTATGGGCAATTGATGAGGCGGATAACTTGTTTAATCATAAGTTTAGCAGCGAGTTATTTGCGTTATTACGCAGTTGGCATAATGAACGGGCATTGAATCCCAAAAATCCATGTCATCGTTTAACCATTGCTATCGCTTATGCGACTGAAAGTTACTTATTTATCAAGGATCAAAGTCAATCCCCGTTCAATGTGGGCACCAAGTTGATGCTCAACGATTTTACTTTGGAACAGATCGGTGATTTAAATCGGCGTTATGGCAACCCATTGAAAAGCGAAGCAGAATTACAAGAGTTTTATCAGTGGGTCAGTGGTCATCCGTACTTAGTGCGCGCTGGATTGAATGAAATTGTGAAACGTTCGCAGAGTTTGACCGAATTTCAACAACAAGCAGTGCGTGATGAAGGTGTATTTGGGGATCATCTGCGACGAATTGTGATGTTGTTACAGCGAGATACTACCGGATTGGCAACGGTGACTCGGAATTTATTTCGACACAAGTGTCCGGATGAGGATTCTTTTTATCGGTTGCGAAGTGCGGGAGTGTTGCGTGGCGAGTCGCGCAATTGTTTTGAGTTTCGCTGTAAAGTGTATGAAAAGTATTTACACCAACATTTGATGTAGTCCATAGTCTAAAATTGTAGAATCTAAACCTGTTTCGCTGAAAACTGGGCAGGTTACGTGGTGTGGAAATCCCCCTAGCCCCCTTTGCAAAGGTGGAATTACGGCAAGCAGTAAAAATATTTTGAACGGTATCTTGTAGTTCAGATGTTCACCCCCTTACCAAAGGGGGCAGGGGGGATTTCATTTCCTTCACCAATTCCACCCAAAGGATAATTTATGTCAATTCCATTTCAATACGCCGCATCGGGAGGTACGCTGCAACCCGATGATCCTTCGTATATTCCACGCCAAGCCGATATTGATTTGTATGAAACGCTGCAACGTGGGGAATATTGTTATGTGCTGAATAGCCGTCAAGTGGGCAAAAGTTCTTTAATCGTTCGCGCTGCCCGTCGTTTGCGAGAGGAAAATTTGAAAGTGGCGGTGCTTGAATTAACTAAATTGGGTTCGAGTGAAGTCAATGCAGAAAAGTGGTATCGCAGTTTGTTGGACATCGTGGGCAGACAGTGGGGCAAGCGTACTGAATTGGTGGCTTTTTGGAATGAAAACAAAGAATTAGACCCGTTGTATCGGTTGATGCAAGCATTACAGCACCTGGTCAGCAGTTGTTCGGATATTTTTATCATCTGTTTGGATGAAATCGACTGTGTGAAACCGTTGCCATTTTCGACCGATGGTTTTTTTGCCGCCATTCGTTCCTGTTTTAATGACCGAACGCAACAGCCTGATTTACAACGGCTGACTTTTTGTCTCGTGGGAGTAGTAACTCCTTCGGAATTAATCCAAGATGCGCGCCTGACTCCGTTTAACATTGGGCGACGCATTGTCTTGACCGATTTGACTTTACAGGAAATGCAACCGTTTGCTGCTGGATTGTTGCGAGAGCCTCAGGTTGCCGCGCCGTTGTTGCAACGGATTGAATATTGGACGAAAGGACATCCGTATTTAACGCAAAAATTGTGTCAGGCGGTGGCAAACGATGCAACGGTTATGAATGCCGCGGGCGTAGATCGGGTCTGCGAAAGTTTATTTTTAGACAGTCGTTCACGAGATACGGAAAATAATTTGCAGCATGTTCGCACGATGTTGTTGCAGGGAAAAAGTGAGGAAGATCAAGCCGCTATTTTGGATTTGTATCGTCAAGTGCGCCGCACAAAACGGGTGAAAGATGATGATACCAATCCGATTATCAATGTGTTACGCCTGTCTGGTTTGGTGAAGGTGTGGGAAAATTATTTGTGGGTACGCAATCATATTTATTTTCGAGTGTTTGATGAGGCGTGGATTACTGCCAATTTACCCGACGCAGAGCAACAACGGCAACGGGCAGCACAACGACGTGGGTTTTTGCGAGGGTTGGGGATGTCTGCGGTTGTGGTGGCAGTGATGGCGGGATTGACGCTGTGGGCAGTGGGGGCGCAACGCGAGGCAACTCGTCAGGAAGCAATTGCGATTAAGCAGAAAAATCTTGCGCTACAGGCGATCAATACTTTAACGTATGACCAGATTGAAAAATTGTTAGCAGAAGCCCCCAATGCGAGACGATCCATCTTGGCTATTTTTCAAAGTAACATCAAAACGTTAGAAGCCATTTACGCGCTTGCCCCAGAAGATTCCAAAGCCCAGCGGGAAAAATCGGTGAATCTC
>DYNO01000170.1 GCA_020721025.1 Thiomargarita sp.
CTCGCTGATTCTGGTCGCGACTCTAACTATCTAACAACTAACTATAGTTATTCAGCAAGAGTAGGGTGCATAAACGCAGTGTCATGCACCAAAATAATTTGAAATACAAAGATGTATGACGCTTTGCTGATGCGCCCTACGAACTTGCTTATCGTGGTTGTGGATAAAATGACTTGTCCAAGATTTTGTCAGCCGGATGAGGACAATGTGCTGGAAAGGTGCTCAGGGGTAAATTGGTTTCATCGACCGCCAATTGTACTGCCGCTGGATATGCCTCTTCAATGGCAGTGTTCAGAAATGATTTCAGACTTGGCATAAATACCAATTGTCGATTGATTTGTGCGCGTTGTTCGAGAATGGTATTGCGCCAACTTTTTCCTTCATACGTTCCCCACATTTCGGAGAGTTGTTGTAATTGAAATTCCCATTTGAGCAGGTGAGCGAGTAAGATGATTAAATGATTGATTAACTCATGTTTATCTCGTCTCGCCATGTTTTCCAACTCTTCAATCAGGTGTTCAATATCAAGCTCTTGTAATCTGCCCGTTTTTAACAATGTAATGTGTTGCTCTACCCATTGTTGGAAATCTTGTTCATATATTGAGTTTGCGATCATGTCCAACCCTGTCCACTGAAAATCCAGAATATCATCTTGGCGAGGCTTGACGATCCAACCAATTTTTAGTCGCAATCAATAATGCCAATCCAAAAAACGCCCCCGGTGGCAAAATCGCAAGTAAAAATCCACGATAATGTTCAAACACGGTCACTGTCAGCACCCGTGCCGATTCCCCAAACATCAGTTCTGCTTGAGAAAACAAAGTACCATATCCCAACAGTTCTCGTATTCCTCCCAGCAAAACTAAGGCGACGGTAAATCCCATGCCTGTCATAAAACCGTCTAATATTGCCTGACCGACCGGATTTTTAAATGCAAATGCTTCGGCGCGCCCAATCACCGCACAATTTGTCACGATGAGGGGGATGTAGATGCCTAAAATCAGATATAAATCGTAATAAAAAGCCTTGGTAAAAACTTCAATGACCGTAACAATTGCCGCAATGAGAATGACGAAAACGGGAAGACGAACTTCGTCGGGAATCACGCCACGCATCAGCGAAATCACCGTATTGGTAGCAATCAAGGTCAGCATGGTAGCAATCCCCAATCCTAACCCATTGATTACCGTGCTAGTCACTGCCATCAGGGGACATAAACCGATAAGCTGCACAAAACCAACATTCTTGCGCCATAAAGCATCTTGTGTAATTTCAATGTATTGCGATGTAATGGATTGAGGCATAGTCATTCACTTCATAGTTAAAAATGGGGTAACCACCTATCCGGTGAAATCATACGGTATGGATAGGAAATGGATTAAACAGTTGTTTATAAAAAAGTTGATATTCTCAATTTAATCAGACTTTTTGCCGGAGTCCGATACTGCGTAATTTTTATTGTTTTAAATTTGATAAAAAGTATTGTACAATAAAAATCTCTCTTATCCCAATCTCTTCACATTCACTATTGCAATAGGAAAAATATCAATGCGTTATAGACTCTTCGGTTTGTTATGTATTTTCGGGTGTCTGTCGAATGTTTCCGCCCAAGTGCATGAATTTAAACTTGATAATGGCTTGAAACTCTTGGTGAAAGAAGATCATCGCGCACCCATTGTGGTAAGCCAAGTATGGTATAAAGTTGGGGCAAGTTACGAATCGGAAGGCAAAACAGGCTTGTCGCATATGCTAGAACACATGATGTTCAAGGGGACTGTCAACCACCCGCCCGGCGAATTTTCCCGCATCATGGCGGCGAATGGCGCGAGTGAAAATGCGTTCACTTCCACCGATTATACTGCGTATTTTCAGACCATTGCGAAAAATCGTTTATCACTCAGTTTTGAATTAGAAGCAGATCGGATGCGTAATTTAATTCTTCAAGAACAAGAGTTTATCAAAGAACGCAATGTGGTTGCTGAGGAACGCCGCTCGCGCACTGAAGATGACCCCGACAGTGTGTTGTATGAAACTTTTCAAGCCACCGCGTATCAAGTTCATCCCTATCGTCGCCCGGTGATTGGTTGGATGAATGACATTCAAAATTTTCAACTCTCTGATTTACAAGCATGGTATCAACGTTGGTACGCACCCAATAATGCTATCGTGGTCGTGACGGGAGATGTCAATCCGCAAGAAACATTTGAATTGGCTAAAAAATATTTTGGCGATTTGCGACCCAGCGACATCACGCTCCCTGCAACTTTTACCGAACCGCAGCAATTGGGCATGAAACGCTTGATCGTCAAACGTCCGGCGAAGGTTGCCAGTATCTTGTTGGGATATAAAGTTCCTAGTTTAACCAATATTCCGCAAAATCAACAGGATGAAGGGTATGCGTTGGAAATGTTGCAATCCATTCTCGACCGTGGCAACAGTGCCCGCCTTGCGAAAAATTTGGTGCGTGGTCAGGAAATAGCGAGTCATGTTTCCGCTTCGTATGATTTATACAGTCGTTTAGAGGGATTGCTGCTCCTGTCGGGTTCGCCTACCGATAAGCACACGGTGGCTGAGTTAGAAACCGCACTCAAGGCGGAAATTGCAGTTTTGCAAAACACCTTGGTCAGTCAGGAAGAATTAGAACGGGTGAAAACGCAAGTCAAAGCTGCACATGTCTATGAATTGGATTCTTTATTTTATCAGGGCATGAAATTAGGCAGTGCGGAAACAGTGGGTATCTCTTGGAAAACGTTGGATGGGTATTTGGAAAAAATCAGTCAAGTCACCCCAGAACAAATTCAAGCGGTGGCAAAAAAATATTTAATTGACGATAATCTAACGATTGCAGTGCTTGAACCGCTCCCGTTATCGGCGCGTAGCGTGGTAAATTCTCCCAATATCTCTCTTAATACTAGGGGACATTAATGACCAGCGGATAAATGTCCAGAAAGAAGTTAGTTTCAGTGTGATTTTCCCCAAATGCAAAGAAAATAAAGCATCTTTCGCTGGAACTGACTCTTTTGGCAAATCCCTCAAAACTAAATTTCTATCACGAGCAATCACACTGAATCGCGCCCCGCTGATCACCAAACTTTGTGTTATAATTCAACAAATATTCATCTAATTAAGCAACATTATACTGCATTCGCACAACGTGTCTGTGTGGTTAAAAGGAATCCTGCCCCGATGTTCAAGCCACTTCCTTTGTTCATTGGCTTACGTTATACCCGCGCCAAACGTCGTAATCATTTTATTTCATTTATTTCATTTTCTTCCATGTTAGGAATCGCGCTAGGAGTGACCGCGTTGATTACCGTGCTTTCGGTGATGAATGGGTTTGAAAAAGAACTCCGGGTTCGGATGTTGGGAATGTCTGCTCATGTCGTGGTCAATAGCTACGCCACTGAAAGCATGGAAAATTGGCAAGATTTGATTGAAACAGTGAAAAAATATCCAGAAGTTATCGGTGTCGCTCCGTATATTCAAGCGCAAGGCATGATCACGCATGGACGCAATGTTTATGGCACCATGTTACAAGGCATCGATCCCCATTTTGAACCGCAAGTTTCTCACGTCAAAGAAAAAATTATCGTGGGCAGTCTCGAAAATCTGCGCTCAGGCGAATTTGGCGTGATTATTGGCAGCGAATTATCGCAAGCGTTGGGGGTTCGCATTGGCGATAAAATTACCTTAGTCGTCCCTCAAGCCACCGTCACCCCCGTGGGCATTTTACCTCGCATTAAGCGGATGACAGTACAAGGAATTTTCACCATCGGAATGCACGAATATGACAGTGCATACGTGTTACTTAATATTGATGATGCGGCAAAATTGGTGCATGTACCTGATGGACAAGTGCATGGTTTAAATCTCAAATTAAACGATATGTTTAACGCTCCTCAATTGGCACGTCAGTTACAAAATGAATTGCCCCCCGGCTATCGAACTTTTGATTGGACGTATCGCCATGCCAATTTTTTCAAAGCGGTCAAAATGGAAAAAAGCGTGATGTTCATCATCTTAACCCTCATTGTTGCCGTTGCTGCGTTTAACATTGTTTCCACATTAGTGATGGTGGTGACGGATAAACAAGCCGATATTGCCATTTTGCGAACTTTGGGAGCAACTCCGATAATGGTCATGTCGATTTTCATGATTCAAGGCACATTTATTGGCGTGTTGGGGACATTGTTGGGCGTGATGGGGGGATTGAGTTTGGCTCTGAATATTCAAACCGTCGTGCCGGCATTGGAATATCTATTTAATGTACAATTCCTATCGCCAGACGTGTATTACATCAGCGAAGTTCCGTCAGATTTACGCTGGCTTGATGTTTATAAAATCACTGGAATGTCTTTATTAATCAGTTTTTTAGCAACTATTTATCCCGCTTGGCGCGCATCGAGCACTCAACCCGCAGAGGCATTACGCTATGAATAATCAAGAAGTGTTGGTTTGTCGTGGCGTTTGTAAAAGTTTTCACGAAGGCGTGTTATCGGTTGACGTGCTGCGCGGCGTGGAATTAACCGTGCGGGCGGGCGAACAAATTGCCATTGTGGGCAGTTCCGGATCAGGCAAAAGCACCTTGCTGCACATTTTGGGCGGATTAGACCATCCTACACAGGGCGAAGTGTGGGTTGCCGGCAAGCAAATGAATCAGTTATCTGCCGCGCAACGGGGATTATGGCGTAACAAATGTTTGGGTTTTGTGTATCAATTTCACCATCTGTTGCCAGAATTTACTGCGTTGGAAAACGTCTGTATGCCGTTGTTAATTGGTGGATTTTCCGTGATTGCCGCCAAAGAACAAGCAGCAAAAATCTTAGAACAGGTCGGATTAGCCCCGCGACTCAAGCATAAACCAGGGGAATTGTCGGGAGGGGAACGGCAACGCGCCGCAATTGCAAGAGCCTTAGTAACCCAACCGTTATGTGTATTAGCCGATGAACCGACGGGCAATTTAGATCGCCACACTGCTGACCAAGTGTATGACAGTATGTTGCGCTTAAATCAAGAAAAAAATACCAGTTTGGTACTCGTCACCCACGATTTAGACCTAGCAAGACGTATGCAACGTATTTATCGACTGATTGACGGAGTTTTGGTAGAAGAATCATGAAGATCACCTTTACAAAAATGCACGGTTTGGGCAACGATTTCGTGGTTTTGGATGCTGTATCCCAGCCCATACAATTGACTTCAGCCCAAATTCGCTCACTGGCAGATCGACATTTTGGCATCGGCTGTGATCAAATTTTAATGGTCGAACCGTGTCGCAGCGTGGGCATTGACTTTCGCTATCGAATTTTTAATGCAGATGGCGATGAAGTTGAACAATGTGGCAATGGCGCGCGCTGTTTTATGCGATTTATTTTAGATAAGGGCTTGACGCAGAAAGAAAGTGTCAAAGTTGAAACCAAGTCTGGCACCATTATTTTGTATGCCGAACCCAATCAACAAATTCGGGTCAACATGGGTGTACCGCGATTTTGCCCCAGTGATGTGCCGGCATTGTTTGAAGGGAACGCATTGCAATATCCTGTCAATGTTGGCGATCACACTCATCATGTGGCAATTGTGTCGATGGGCAATCCACATGCGGTTTTAATCGTGGATAATATTGACACAGCACCCGTGGCAACTTTGGGCGCGGCATTGGAAAGTCATCACTGTTTCCCTAAGCGAATCAATGTCGGATTTATGCAAGTCGTTGATCGACAAAATATTCGATTGCGAGTGTATGAGCGCGGTGCGGGGGAAACTTTGGCATGTGGGACGGGGGCATGCGCGGCGGCAGTGACGGGCAAACGACTCGGAGTCTTGGCGGATGCGGTCAATGTGCATCTTGCGGGGGGGAATTTGCAAATTCGTTGGTCGGGCAAAGAAAACGATGTGGTGTGGATGTTGGGTTCAGCAACGACAGTGTTTGAGGGAAGTATTGAAATTTGAGATAACTTATTTAAATTCAGAATCTAGGCAGATATCAGGATATTTTTTCATCAGGTGTCGCAGATTACGTTTGAATTCAGCGGTGTAACAAATTTCCATATCTTGCCTTCAAAAAACGTCC
Source organism: Thiomargarita sp. (assembly GCA_020721025.1). Classification (GTDB taxonomy): domain Bacteria; phylum Pseudomonadota; class Gammaproteobacteria; order Beggiatoales; family Beggiatoaceae; genus DYNO01. Next base: position 6,071 of record DYNO01000170.1, read on the forward strand.
CTTCGTAGTTTGTGTGAATGATATGCGAGTCAAAGTCAATGAATCTGATTATGTTTATCCCGACGTGGTTGCTGTCTGTGGCAATGCACAATTTGAATTTGAAGATGATACTTTCGATACTTTGAGCAATCCGACCGTGATTATTGAAATTTTGTCTGATTCTACCGAACGTTACGACAAAGGACGCAAGGCAGAATTGTATCGCGCCCTGCCTACCGTGCAAGATTATGTGTTAATTTCACAAACCCATTGTTACATAGAACATTACCATCGGCAAACTATAACTCAATGGTTATTCACAATTATTTCTCAGATGGATGAAAAACTCACCTTGCCCAGCGTCAATGTCACTATCGCGGTACAAGATATCTATGATAAAGTGTCTTTGATCGCATGAAACCATTTTGGCAGTGCCAAACCCATAATGATTAATGATATAGACAGCTTTCAGACATTTTTCAAACATTCTGCATAAAATTCCAGCCACTTTGGATGTTGCGAACCCTTGTTTTTTGCCCAATCTTTAAAAATTTCCTGATTTTTCTTGATCTTGGGGCGCACAGCGTTGAGAGTGTAGTGATGAACTTTTTTAGTGTTTCTGTCAAATCTGCTTTGAGGTTTCAAACCCGCTGCCTGCATTGCTTCAAGTAATTTTAGCGTTTCATCAAAATGGGCAGATTGAGCTTTGCGTAACAACGTGTTATAGGTCACAACATCAAGTTTTAAACCCCGTTGCTTCATTTCCTCAAAATACGCCTGCGCCGTCGCAAAATTCTCGCTTTTGTTGATTAACGTGGAGTAGGAAAATTGATCAGGTTTTAAGCCCCGTTGCTTCATTTCCTCAAAATACGCCTGCGCCGTCGCAAAATTCTCGCTTTTGTT
>DYNO01000171.1 GCA_020721025.1 Thiomargarita sp.
GGAACGAGTAACTCTTTGTTTTATTTAAAATAATCTATGGCTTTGCGCGGGCACATGGGAACGAGGAAACTTTATTTATTTTTGCGTAATTCTCGTTGTAACTGTTTATTTTTCTGTAATAAATCATCCCGTTGCTGTTGTGCTTGCGTGGTTTCTTGAACGATTTTAGCAGCGAGTTCACTGGCAACTTTGGACTGTTTTTCATGAGTAATCACAAGCGTCTGGTTTTCTAACTGTTCCCACGGGATTTTTCCTTGCAATTCAGCGCGGTAGGATTGTGTTGCTGCAAAAGCTCCAACTTCTACTCCAGACGGAAAAGCTACCGTTGGTTCTGATTTTATGCCGCGCGCACAACCGGCTAACGAATTGATAATCAACGTTAAAATAACCAATCGTGCGAACGTGTTCATCGGTTTAATCGGCTTCTCGCTGTTCTTTGCGCCATTCCCACGGCGTTTGATGAATGCCAGATTTTGCCCAAATCCCTAATTTTGCCGACTTCGCTTGTTTTTCCAATGGCTTATATTCTGGTTTTTTGCAATAGGCATCATAAACAGCCGCATAGCCCTTCTTAACCTGTTCCATATTTAAGTTTTTGCCGTCAGCGGTGAAAACTTCGCCCACCACCCGACCATAACGATCTTTACTGATTTCAGCCACCGTTACCTTGTCACCGATGATTCCACGTAAATGATCCCGCGCCGCTTCTCCCCACGGAGCTTGTTTCATCTCCGGCGTGTCAATGCAATACATCCGCACCTTGGTGACATCGGCTTGTCCTGGACATTTGAGCGTGACCGTGTCGCCATCATAAACCTTGGTAACTTGACATTGTTTGCTGTCGGCGAGTTCGCAGCCGGTGAGTATCGTTACCACGATACTAATGGATAAAATGGTTTTCCACGGATAATTGATGAGTTTTGAAGCATTTTGAGTAAGCATGAGTCAAACCTGCGGCTGAATTATTGTTCTAAAAGATAGCGATAAGGTGTGATACGACGCAAACCTTCTTTTTTCCAACTTTCGCTGTGATCTCCTTCGTCTAAGGCGGTGAGACGGGAGTGACATAAAATTTGTAACAGTGAAGGCCATCTGCCGCTGGTTTCGAGCATCCAATCGACTTCGGATTGCACGAAAGGAATCGGTGAATTTTTAATAAAATCCAGTGCTTCCGATTCGCTGAAGGCTTCTAAATTGAAGACATGCCCAAAAATATTGAAAAAAGGCGACGGAGTGCTGTGGCTGAATGCCAATTCTTCGGGGGGATAGTGCGAAGTGATTAAAAATCCAATCTTTCCGCCGGCATGATTGCTGCCCAAGGAACGCATTCCCCACCAAAATTGTTCGTCTAAATGTTCCGAAGTGAGACCGACGTTAATTTCATCCAATAAAATGAGCGTTGGGATTTCTAAATATTGATCAATAATTTCCATAAACCCAATAAAATCGCAAGGTTCTGGCAGGGGCAAATCGAGTTCATTCAAAATGTAGCGCAACAGGGATTCTTGATAACACATGCGCGGGTCTTGAAAATCGACAAATACCCATTGATAGCCGGGAATGAGCCAGTTGTTACGTTGTCCCGCGCGCAGTTCTTCTTTCGGTGTATCAATGATATGACGCAGATAGTGCAGTAACGAAGTTTTGCCGCTACGTTTCAATCCCACAACGGCGATATGTTGCAAGGGCATACACCGCCATACGTCAAAAATGCGTCTGAGAATTTGTTCACGTCCGAAAAATTGGCGTGGTTCAGTGATCGGGGGACCAATCACGAAATGGCTGCGACTGATTGAGGTGACAATAGGTATCGAAGAAGAAGGCATAGAAATTTGAGTTGTTGGGGGCGGTGCAAAACCAGCGGCTAACAAAAATTCATCTCGTTCAGTATTGGATAAATTTAAATATTCGGCACAGCGCAACACATCACTCCGTTGGCGCGGGTGAGTAACCGTTCCCTTTATCCAACGCGCAAGGGTGTCTCGACTGATTTCAATTTGTTGCGCTAACTCAGCATGATCCACGCGATTGCGCTGCATATAGGTGACGAGTAGTTCTGCAAAAGTTGGTGTCGAAGCGGGATACCCTTTTGCCATAGATACTAAGTGGGACATAATTTGCCTGTACTTGAGTAATTAGGAAAAAATTTTTAAATCAACACGCAAAACGCATATCTTCGCGCCTAGTTTTTGCTAAACTTAACGTTAATGAACTTGTAGTTTCATTGCTACAGGTGAACCAGTGTTATCCATGAGTATTGTACATTGTCATGCGATGGATAGCACGTTTTCATTTATTTTAGAGGAGTAATTTCTATGTTACGGTTAGTGGTATTTTTATTATGCACTTGGGTTGGTATGGTGCAAGCGGCTGAATTGGTGGTGATTCGCTCGACTCACGAGAGTTTACTCGCCAAGGGTGACATTCTTAATACACAGGCGATGGTGAATTTACCTGCGAATGCGGAAATCACGGTGGTTTTTGACAGTGGTAATCCGTTGACGTTGAAAGGTCCCTATCAAGGCAAATTAGCCGACCCCACACCCGGCAGCAAGCCAACCCCTCAATTGGTTGCAGACCTGTCGCATTTTGTTCGTAAAGATGTAACTGTTCGAGGTGAAGCTGAGACTCGTGATTTATGGTCGATAGATGTGGATAGTAACCGGCGTAATTATTGTGTTGCATCTAGCGAAAAAATCAACTTGTCTCGTCCTGCCAACGACAGTAGCACCGCCAGTACCGTGATTTTAAAGCATAAAACCAGCGGGCAACAGGTACAACTGACATTTACCGCCAATCAAACTAACCTAACGTGGCCTACAACCGCGTTACCTGTCATTTTTGGGGATACTTATACCCTAGATATGAAAACGTTGCGTGGGCGGTCGAGTTTCAAGAAATTGGTATTATATCAGTTACCTACCGATCTTCCGACCAAGTCGCATCAAGTGGTGTGGATGGTGGGCAAGGGATGCACAACGCAAGCAGGTACATTGCTCGTAAGTTTACGTTGATTTTAAAAATTCAAACCTGTCAAGTTTCTGAAACACCTGACAGGTTTAAAGCAATCAATTTTCCTGATCTTTCAAACCTGTCGAGTTTCAGAAACCTGACAGGTTTAACCATCAATTAAGGTTCAGATTTATCTTTCTTATCCAACTGTGCCAATTTTTGATTCAACGCATTCAATTCCTGAGTTGCCAAATCGGTGCCCTTCTGATTATTCGCAGCTTCCTCTTCTTGCTCACGCTGTTGTTTCTTCGCCATGATAATTCGAGAGAAAAACACGCCCACTTCAAATAGCAACCACATCGGCACGGCTAATAACGTTTGCGAAAACACATCCGGCGGCGTTAAAAACATCGCAATGGTAAATGCGCCGACGATGATGTAGGGACGTTTTTCGATCAATCCATCGGGCGTAACAATTCCCGTCCATACCAGTAAAATAGTTGCAATGGGAATTTCAAAAGTGATTCCAAACGCAAAAAATAGCAGCAGCACAAAATCCAAATATCGCCCAATATCCGTCATCATTGCCACACCCACCGGTGTAGTGTAAAGCATGAAGCCGAAAACGACCGGGAAAACAATAAAATAAGCGAATAACATGCCGGTGTAAAACAAAAAAATGCTTGATACCAACAAGGGCAGCATCAATTCCCGCTCAGTTTTATACAAACCGGGCGCGATAAACTCCCAAAAGTGATATAAAATAATCGGCATGGAAATGAAGATCGATAACACCAACACCAATTTCATGGGGACAAAGAACGGCGATGCCACATCAATTGCAATCATCTGCGTCCCTGCCGGCATGAAGCGTAACAACGGATGGGCAATCCACGTAAACAGATGATTTGCAAACGATATAAGCACCAAGAAAATTAAAAATACCGACAACACAATTTGCAATAAACGTTGTCGCAACTCCAACAGATGGGCAATAAACGACATTTCCTGCCCGTCGGGATCATTTGCAGTAGCCATATTTCTTTAACGAGACTCGGGGGGTTGAAGTGGGGTTAAAGAAGTTGGGGTGGGAGCAGGTAAAGTTTCTGTGGGATTTACCTGGGCTGACAATTCCCGCAGCTCGCTATTGACTGAATCTTTGAGTTCGGTGAATGGTCGTTTTAAATCTTCTAATTCACTCTTGGTATCACGCAAAAATTCATATAATTCCGTTTGTTCGCTTTGCTTTATTGTCTCTTTAATTTCCTGCAAGCGCAATTCCCGATCAATATCCTGCTGCACGGTCTGAATCAAACGCCGAATTCTCCCGACCCATTTTCCCGCGGTGCGCGCCGCCTCTGGCAACTTTTCTGGTCCAAAAACCAACAAAGCTACCAGCAGAATCATCGTGATTTCCCAAAAACTAACGTCAAGCATTATTTTTTTAACCCGCGGTTAATGGAAAAAAATTATCGGTCAAGCGACGATTACACACGATGATTGCTATCTTGACGGTGGGTGACTTGTCCTTCAATCACCACATGCGCTTTTTCAGGGTTCACGGGTTGCGCGGCGACCACAGGCTGTTGCGCTGGCGGTGCTTCAGCCACTTCTTCTTTATCTTTTTCTGGCGAATTCATCGCACTTTTAAAATTCTTGATTGCGCTACCCAAGTCAGCACCCACATTACGCAGTTTTTTCGTGCCAAATACCAAAACAACTATCAGTAAGGTCAATAGTAAATGTGATACGCTAAAGCCCATGTTTTCCTCGCTTATCCAGCAGATTTTTTACCGCCAAGTAGATGAATATGTAAATGAAATACCACTTGCCCGCCGCCCGCACCGGTATTGATGACGGTACGAAAACCATCGTTTAAGCCGTGCTGTTTCGCCAATTTGGGCAATAAACGCAACATGTGGGCAAGCAGTTTATCATGTTTTTCTTCAAGTTCGTTAAGACTAACAATGTGCTCACGCGGGACGAGCAGTAAATGCACTGGAGCTTGAGGATGAATATCTCGAAAAACGATCACTTCCTCATCGCTATAGACTTGATCTGAGGGAAGTTTACCGGTGATAATTTTACAAAAAAGGCAATTAGGGTCATGGTTCATAAGATGAGATTTTCAAAATTTGTTAAAGTGATTTCGATCAAGTATTCTAAATCAGGAAGTTTGGCGTTGGGCTTTTTCTTGTAACCCGGATAAACCAAAACGGCGATCTAATTCTTGTAATACTAAGTCATGACTGATATTTTGATGCGCGAGCAAGACGAGACAGTGAAACCACAAATCCGCCATTTCATAAACAATCTGTTGAGCTTCGCCATTTTTCGCAGCGATCACCGTTTCTGTGGCTTCTTCACCAATTTTTTTCAAAATAGTATCCAAACCTTTCGCATACAAACTTGAAACATAAGAAGATTTTGCATCTACCTGTTTACGTTGTTCCAACACTTCCGCCAACCGTTGCAAGATATCTTGATTCACAGAAAAATTCTCACTGAGTGTAAATCGTTTGTGGGTCTTTGAGCACGGGATCAACGGCAATCCATTGACCTTCTTGTAATTTTTGAAAGAAACAATGCTGTCGTCCGGTATGACACGCAATTCCACCCACTTGTGCCACAATGAGCAAGATCACGTCATTATCACAGTCTAAACGGATTTCTTTCACCTGTTGAATATGCCCAGATTCTTCGCCCTTAAACCATAATTTATTGCGAGAACGTGACCAATACACGGCTCGTTGTTGTTCTACGGTTAATTGCAAGGCTTCCCGATTCATCCACGCTAACATCAAGACGTTATGCGTCATTTCCTCTTGTGCAATGACCGGAACCAAGCCTTGTTCATTCCAACAAATCGCATCTAACCAAGACATTACGATTTTACCCCAGCGGCGGCAATCAGTTTGGTTTCCAAGCGTTCGACGGCTTTTTTCTCCCGTTCCAACGCACCCTCAGCTTTAATCAAGCGGTTACGCAAACTCGTTGTCTCAGATTTGGCAGATTCTAATTCTTTTTCCAAACGGCTGATCGTTTCTTTATACAACCATTCTTGCGATTCGGCACGGGTGGTCAATATGGCAGCTTTCTTTTCTAAATCAATGCGTACCCTGATTTCCACCTCCATCTCTTCGTGCATTTCGTGTTTCTCTTGCTTCAAGAGTTTAATATCACCTTCCAATTTTTTGATCGTTTCCCGCAATTCCTGAGTCAGCGCGTCCGCAACCGCAGCACGAGTTTGTTCCTGCTTCAATTGCTTCCAAACTTGCTCAGATTCCTGAATTGCCGCTTTCAGATTATTATCCAATCGGTCGCGAATTTTGGTGCTACTGACGATTTCTTCCCCCGCCGCCTTCAATACAATGCGATCCTGCTCCACCTGCCGCGTCGCCTCGTAGGAGCGTTTAGTCAGCGTATCGACACTTTCTCGCAAACGACCGATTTCTTCGATTAAACGTTTAATCTCAATTTCTTGCGTCAGATTACGCTCTTGTAGATGGTGAATTTGATCCACCGCACTTTTTAATTCACCAGTTTGTCGATTCAGATCAACTTCTCTGGATTTATTTTCCCGCGTCAACGCGTCAGTGTGGGTTTTAGCAGTATCCAATATCGCTTTGATTTCAACCACTTTACCCAAAGCATCTTGACGTTGTTTCAATATTTCCACTTCAAATAATTGATAACGCTGCTTATTTTTCTCAATTTCTTGTTTCGCAATCGCATGAGCATTTTGCCAGAGGATATTGACGGCTTCGTTGCTTAATCGTTGCAATTCTTCTGGTAATTTAGGAGGATTCTCTTCAGCTACAGTGAGTTGTATATTTTTTTGGGTCATGGCAGTGTCAAGGCAAGATTAATTTTGATATTATAGAACCGATTTGACATCTTTAAGCCATGTAGATTAAACTGTTTCTATTTTCATATGAACAGCGGTTAAAAATGTCGTTAAGCGTTTGTAGAA
>DYNO01000172.1 GCA_020721025.1 Thiomargarita sp.
GCCTGTACAACCGCAAATGCCTCCGATGACCGGTGGATATGACGCACCCATGCCACCGCAATACGCACCGCCGATGATGGGTGGAAATCAACCTTATTATCCGCCACCCGCATATCCGCCTCAAGGACAAATGCCTTACAATGGCAACTATCCGCCCCCAATGATGGGAAGATAGGATATTCGGTTGATATATGGTTCAAATACGATAGCGATCAATTAACCATCACTGATATTTAAAGATACGACGGATAGTTTTTATCTTCAACGCATTGAAATCTGAAAACTGTCCGAGCGATTTGCGTCATCAAGAGGGATTGATCGCTATCTGATCAAAATAGATGGTGATATGAAAAAAATTATTTTATTCAGTATGTTGCTACTGTTCAGTTTATCTGGATGTGCCCGTCTCATTCAAAATCTTGACGCGCCAGCATGGAATCAACCAACGGAATTTCAAAAAGCACTTCCCCTGCCACCGTTGGAAATTTCCCCTGAACTGGTTAAAAAGACATCTTCTACGCAACCTAAAACCACTAAAAATCCATGAGTATGTTATCTGTCTCCAAATATGTCGTGGGCAGCTTATGTTTAACGATATTAAGTAATTGCAGTGTGATTGGGCAACTGGGCGGAGCAGCGGACGAACGCGTTGATTATAAAAAAAGTTCAACCATTGCTTCGTTAGAATTACCGCCAGATTTAACCTTGTCAACCAGCGACCAACTCGCCATTCCTGACGCAACCGCTCCCACAACGGAATCTGCCACATTTTCCGGTTACACCCAGCAAAAACGCACAACACAAGTAAATCAAACGGTGGTCGCCACAGAATCGGTGTTGCCCAAGGCGAAAAACATTGAAATGAAACGCAATGGTAGCGCACGTTGGTTAGAATTGAAAAATACCAATGCGACAACCGTATGGATAAAACTGCAACAATTTTGGGCAGAACAAGGCTTTAAATTGACGACAGAAGATCAGCGAATTGGTATCATAGAAACCGAGTGGAAAGAAAATCGTGTTGATATTCCACAAGATGCGTTACGCAAACTGCTGGGCGGCGTGATTGACAGCCTCTATTCTGCCTCGACGCGAGATCGTTATCGGATGCGTTTGGAGCGGGGCAACGACGCAAATTTAGAAATTTACATTTCACATCGTGGGGCAGAAGAAGTGACGCAAGGTGATCATTTTGTTTGGCAACCCCGTGCGGCGAATCCTGAATTGGAAGCGGAAATGTTGACGCGCTTGATGGTATTTCTTGGCGTGGAAAAAGAACAAGCAAAAACCACCGTCGCTGCTACCCAAAAAGCTACCACGAAAGCCACTCGCGCCGAACTTTCAATTGTCGCCGATAAAGCTCCGAGTTTATTAGTAAAACAGGATTTGAATAAAACGTGGCAATTGGTCGGTTTGGCACTGGATCGCGTGGGTTTTATGGTCGAAGATCGGGACGTATCTAAGGGCGTGTATTTCGTGCGCTATATCGATCCTGAACGTGACGGACGCAAGAGTGGCAATTTTTTCACTCGGTTATTCAGTGGCAGTGACAACACCGATGAACAAGGTGAATATTTGGTTCGATTAGCGAAAGTTCAAAACATCACGCAAATCACTGTGTTAGATAAAAACAATCGCTTGCAAGCCACTCGACCGGCTGAGAAAATTTTGACCTTGTTATATGAACAGTTGAAATGATTTTTGCTGTTTTCAATTTTGATCCTGCGAAGTCTCAACTGGTTGAATTCCTTGAGAACTTCGCGATTTTCCTCCACTTCAATCGAGCGATGTAGCCAACGATGCAACCATTCACAACTTTAACGGGGTTGGTCGCGCCCCTAGATCGGGCAAATGTCGATACTGACGCGATTATCCCTAAACAATTTTTAAAATCCATTCATCGCACCGGTTTTGGTCCGTATCTATTTGATGAATGGCGATATTTAGACACCGGCGAACCCGGTATGGATTGCACCCATCGTCCACGCAATACTGAATTTGTGCTGAATTTACCGCGTTATGCTGGGGCGCAAATCTTATTGGCACGGCAAAACTTTGGCTGTGGTTCGAGCCGGGAACACGCGCCTTGGGCATTAGATGGGTACGGATTTCGCGCCCTGATTGCCCCCAGTTATGCCGATATTTTTTATAACAATTGCTTCAAAAACGGCATCCTGCCCATTATTTTGGATGAAAAACAAGTCGATGCGCTGTTTCAAGCGGTATTGGCACAACCGGGTTATCAATTGACCATTGACTTGGCAACGCAAACGGTGCTCACTCCAACGGGTGAAACATTCGTATTTACTGTCGATTCGTTCAGAAAATATTGTCTGCTCAATGGATTAGACGATATCGGCTTGACCTTGCAACATGCGGATAAAATCAAATCTTACGAAATTCGTCATCGTCAAGAAGCCCCTTGGTTGTTTTAATTTCAGTCGAATTCTGCTGAATTAAGTCAAATCCCGCCGGTCAAATTGATTCATTTTCCTCGCTTCATTTATTTTACTGAACGGGGAAAATGAACAAGCAATTCTTTAGACATGGGCAATCCTTTGGCGGTGAATTATGATTATCATACTCTTTTTGATTGGGTTGTTGGCTGAATCAGATTTGATGAATGGTCTATAATTTAAAAACAGCGACAATAATCTTTAAAAAATCTATGAACAAAGAATATATTGAGCAACGCGCCAACGGATGGATTGAAAAGATTGAACAATTGTATTCGTTCGTTGCCGAGACACTGAAAGATGAACCCGATGTACGGTATAAAACTGATCAAAATATGATCATGCGCGAAGAAATGATGGAACGTCATGGCGTATCACCAAAACAAGTTCCAATCTTTGATTTATTTGTGAAGAATCAACTGAAGGTGACTTTTAAACCGATTGGATTATGGGTTATCGGCGCGAAAGGACGGGTGGATATTCTCACACCTAAAGGTGCTTACATTTTAGCAGACATTGGAGATGATGATATTCACCCACACTGGGCAGTTTTTGCTTCAGGCAGAGCGAAAAGAAAACAAGAAGTTTTTGATGCCGAATTCGTGAAGAAATTGGTACATTAATATGAGTATCTTCGATAAACTGGGGGAACAATATCAGGAAATTGATGATTTGTACGTTGGTATCGAATTAGAAGCTCGATCAAGAGGTTGGCATAAAAAAGAATCTTTATATCAGCAAAAACGAGTTCTTAACGACCAAGCCTACTTTTTGTTTATGTTCACCCGCCTAGAAGATCGCATCAGAGCTCAAAGTAGCAAACTTATTGATAAGAAACGTAAAACGATTCGCTCATGGAAACAACGCGCTGCATGGGATATTTTGCCAACCTCTCCCAAAGCCGATTATCCCTTCAAGAAACGTTTAGCATTATTAGTCGAGCAAGGGAGTCGTGATTACAATTTAATTGTCGATTACTATCAAGAACGCAATTCCATCGCTCATGGCGGATCATTTACGAATCCATCTACGAAACCCATCGTGATGCCAACTGTTATTTATGAACTTAAGCGTTTGTATCAGTTAATAAAATAATCTCTAAATTCAATGGTTCGGACAGTTCCAAAATTATATTTTAATATCAATCAGTTATCGAATGCGTAAAATAACTATAACTTATTGATTTTAATAAGTAGTTGTAGAAAACTGTCCGAAGTATTGTAAATTGGGGTAGTGCCACATCAGTCAGGATGATAATATTTTTCAGAGATTCAAACCTGTTAGATTTCTAAAATTTGACAGGTTTAAAATAATTATTTATCGAACGTGGATAATTCCAATAAGAAAAATCAAGAGAGTTATCAATCAACTAAACGCCGCCGCTGTGCACCAGTTCATAATACCGCTTTTCTAATTCCTTTTTATGCTCCAATTCCTCTTGCGCCAAATAAGCGAACAAATCCCGAATCGCACCCGGTGGCGTTTCCCCCGCAAGTGCTGAATATTGTTCCATTGCTGCCTGCTCCCGCCCCAACGCATATTGCAAAATCGCCTGATCGTCCGCAAAATCCTCCAATCGTGGTAGTTGAATATAATCAGAAAAACGGTGATCATTGGGCGGAATGAGTATTTTGTTGGCAATGAGGGCTTGCACGTCCGGCTGTTTGGCAAGTTCTTGAAATAGAGTGAAATGGCGTTGCTCTTCTTGAACCAACTCCTCAACCAAGGGACGCAAATTTTTACCCACTTTGTCTTTCAATGCGTCATAGAAGGTAAACGCAGTCAGTTCAAATTGACTGGCGGTATTTAAAATTTCCTGCAACGTGGTTTTGTCTTTTAATTCTTGATAACCTTCACCTTCTTGAATAGATTTCTTGTGCATACGAATATCCGCCTTAAGATATTAGTTTTGTTTACCGGTTGTTTGTAGAAAAGAATATTGGAGGTTTCAGAGACACGAGTCCAGAACTACATCAATGAAGTATATGAATCGCAACGTTTAGAACCGCTTATCTCATTAGAGCAAACATTTCGCCAAAAAAATAAGTAGATATACACCATAGAATATAACTGTGAATATAATTGCAAATCCGGTGGTAAACACATTAAACACGTAATAATCAAACCATTTTTTAATCAATTGTTTAACCTGAAAAGATACATTGGCTAATGATTTAGTTTCAATCTTTCCGGTGGATAGGTCTAAGTAGAAATTTTGTGCGAAAGTTCGATTATTGGTGGCAAACACTATTTCCCATTCTGAATCATCATCAACTTGCATGGCTTTAATAAAACCGCTGTTGTTGAGATCGTAGTCAACCAGTAATTCAGTGGTATATACCAAATTGCCGTGTACATCATTAATAGTGATGACAAAATTTTCCTCTTCGGTATTTGGGATAGGAAGTTGTTGAAGATGGGCTATCCATTGAGTTTGGTTAATTTGCCACATCATCCCATTAATATCAATGAAATAAGGCGCAATTTGGTGTTGCACATAAAATAGCCAACTAAGCCAGATAAACCACGAGAATAACGGTAATAGGATAATAAATCGTTTCATTAATAAAACCATTCAGGGCAAACTTGCATTATATTATAACTTTAATGGAAATTCCTAGCCCTCCATCGGCAATCATGAAGCCGGGGCAGTTTCATCTCGCGTGACGCTGGAGCGTCTGGGCTGCATTCCAACGCGGCGCATTGGAACGAGAATCTCTTTGTTTTATTTAAAATTATTTCTCATGATGACCGTGTTTGGTAAAATTTTGCTATTTGAATTTGAGTTCTTGAATAACATCCGTTTTTGCCTATTTTTCCTTAAGTCAATGGCTTTGACGCGGCGCATGGGAACGCGGAAAACTAAAATATATTTTAAAAACAAGAGATTATCTCCTCACATTGATGTTTAATCCACATTGACACCCAATAATTCTGTGGCATAATCCGGCGCAGGATAATGAAATGGCACGGGACCGTCCGATTCGGCATTCATAAATTGTTTTACCCATGCAGAATCAGCATTTTTCAGCACTGTCGGGGCTCCCGAACCCACCACCTTGCCGTCTGCAATGACATAAATGAGGTCAGAAATCTGCGAAGTTTCATGAATATCGTGCGAAACAATCAAGCTCGTCAATCCCAACGCATCGTTAATCGAGCGAATCAAGCGCACTAATATTCCCATCGAAATAGGGTCTTGCCCCGTAAATGGTTCATCATACATCATCATCATGGGGTCTAATACCAACGCCCTTGCTAAGGCAACCCGCCGCGCCATCCCTCCAGATAATTCACTGGTTTTCAAGCGTCGCGCCCCGCGTAACCCTACCGCTTGTAATTTCATCAACACCAGATGTCGCAGTAGAATTTCTGGCAGTTTGGCATGTTCTCGCAGGGGAAACGCCACATTTTCAAAGACATCCAAATCCGTCAGCAACGCACCACTTTGAAACAACATGCTCATTCGTTTGCGTAATTCATACAATTCTGACAGAGATAATTGCGTCACTTCCTGACCATCGACCTCAATTGTTCCCGCATTGGGTTTTAACTGTCCCCCAATCAACCGCAGTAACGTGGTTTTTCCCGAACCGCTGGGGCCCATAATTGCCGTCACTTTGCCGCGCGGGATATCCATGTCAATATTATCAAAAATGAGCCGTTTGCCACGCGCAAATTTCAAACCACGAATTTTTATCAGAATATCGTTGTTCATGAGTATCCCATGAGTAAAGTTCAGTAGGTAGTGAAATCAAGCAGTTGAAAGCTATAATTCCTGATGAGTCTAGCACCATTCTTCATCAAAGTCAATTCAACCACGCAATCCATGCTAATCGTGCGGATGTGGCGATCACCACCAAAATAAATAACGGTCGAATCAAAACTGCCCCAAAATGTAACGCCGAATGTACGCCAAAATACGCGCCTAACATCAAGGTCATCCCCAATCCCACGCCCAAACTAAAGTTGACATGTTGCAAATAACTGAAGGTGAGTAGTGAAACGATGTTACTGATAAAATTCATAAAACGAGCGATTCCTGACGCAGTGACAATATCCACTTGATACCATGCCATCGTCGCGCTAGTCCAAAATGCCGATCCTAAAAAGTTATGAATTGTTCGGACAAGATGTGCGAATGATTCTCACTTTGTTCACGTCGTCAACACAACTGCTTGATTGCTCAAGTCTTAGACCCGCTTCCACCAGTTAGTTTTCCTACGTGCATTTAGAGTCCCGCCGGATCGTGTCGTGGACTTATAGCCTTAATGACTATATCTGTTTAAGTTCAAAGCAGCGTTTAAGTCGCGATCAATACTTAAACCACAATCGCAATGGTAAACTCTGTCTTTGAGCGTTAAATCTTGCTTGATTTGCCCGCAACTTGAACACATCTTGCTACTTGGAAAGAAACGGTTGGCAATGACTACAACACAATTGCGTA
>DYNO01000021.1:0-23442 GCA_020721025.1 Thiomargarita sp.
ACTGCAAACATTCCCGCTGGAAATAATCTCCCAAAAAATACCGTGCTAAATATGGACAACGATCTCATTGAACCCATTGACTCTATCGTGATCTATGAGCACATTTGTGAAGGAAACACCTGTAAGCAGATATTGACACTAAACTTAATGGATTCGACTCCTGCACATCTCAAGGGTTGGGAATTGGTGCAAAAAAGAGAATTAATGACTGTTGGAATCAGTATTGGAAATGGTTATTTCAATAAAGATAGACTAGAAGTTATTTTGATGGGAATGGCGAGTTATTTTAAAGAAGTGGTGATAATTGTTCCCGATCTGCCTACGTTGCATACTTATCGAGCGTTAGGCTATGATGAACATCATGCGATGGAAAAAGTAAAAAAGCATAGGCAAGAGATCGAGAGATGTCATAGACGAATTTCTGAACAAGTGCACCACCACTTTGGTAAGCAAAATATTAGTGTATTAATGTGGAGTAACGGTTTTGCTCAACAAGAATATTATCAACAAGTCTATAGTCGGACAATAGCAATTTATAACACTAATTCTGAGTTTAGAGAATCTGTTTTGCGCAATACAGAACGCTACATTATTGCTCGTCTAGAAGAACAGAATATTCAACAGCTAGGGGGAATAAAAAAAGTTGTAGAAAAAGCTGCCCATTATTTGATTGAAGAAATGGCATTTCATGAGTTATTCAACGTGATACTTGGTAGGGAGCAGCCTATTGCATCCTACTATAGGGATTTAGAATTGGTAATCAACCATGTTAATGGGAATTATGGCAATCCCCCGAATAAATACTTTGGTTGGATTGTCTATAATATTATTGACAGTGAATAGAAAATATGAAAAAAAATCTCAGTCGTCCTATTAGCTTTTTGATTTATATAAGCATTGTTATGTGGTGGCAGAGCGTAGTGCTTGCTATGGCAATAGCTGATAAGGAAATAGTAAGTGATTTAGCCGATTTGTCACTAGAAGAACTATTGCAAGTGAAGATCACCACGGTGGCGACCGGCACTCAGCAGATAGCCACCTTTGCTCCTGCCAATACAACCACCATCAATGCAGAAGAAATGGAAATGATGGGGGCTACTGATCTTGACGAAGTATTGGAAGCAGTGCCGGGCTTGCATGTTGCCAGAAATCCAATGAGTTACTACAATCCTATTTACACATTGAGCGGTATTGCGTCGGTTTATAATCCGGAAGCTTTAGTGTTGTTAAATGGTATTCCTACCAATACGTTGTACACTGGGGGACGCATTTTAGTAGGATACGGTAGTGGAATTCCCACAACGGCAGTTGAGCGGGTTGAAGTGATTCGGGGACCCGGTTCAGCACTATATGGAGCGGACGCGCTATCTGGGGTCATTAATATTGTCACCAAAACCAAGGCAGACATTGACGGCACCGCTACTGGAATGCGGTTAGGTAGTTTTGATCGGCGGGATGCGTGGTTGTTACATGGTGAGAACTATCATGGTTGGGATGTGGGCTTGAGTGTCAATTACAGCGATACCCAAGGACAACGGGGTATTGTTACTGAAGATGCCCAAACTCAGTATGACAAATTGTTCAATACCCATGCTTCACTTGCACCGGGCGAAGTGAGCTTACAGCATCGCAATTGGGATATTGATCTCAATATTGCTAAAGATCATTGGCGATTCCACACTCTTTATCAAAAACGCGACAATGTAGGTTGGGGTGCAGGGGTAGCACAAGCATTGGATTCTGGTAACAGTACTGCACAAAGTAACCGTATTTACACTGACATCACCTATAACAACACAGAATTTGCTAAGAATTGGGAGTTGCTAGCTCGTGCAAATTATTCTGATTCTAGTTATTTAACAAATAATTTCTCAATTTATCCAGCGGGTGCGTTCGATGGTGCGTATCCTGAAGGAATGCGTGGTGCTACCGGAGTTTCTGAACGGCAAGCTTATTTTGATGTGACTGGAAATTATAAAGGTTTTAAAAATCATCAAATTCGTTTGGGCACAGGTTATCGCTTCAATGAAATTTACAAAGTAACTGATCTGCGTAACTTTGGTGTCGATCCTCGTACCGGTCAACCTATTCCAGCGACCAAAGAATTGACCGATATCAGCGGCACTTCTGGCGCATTTCTTCCCACAGGGGACAGAAGTAACTACAATTTATTTATTCAAGATATCTGGACGCTGAATGATAAGTGGGAAATGACTTACGGTGGACGGTATGACAACTATTCTGATTTTGGATCGACATTTAATCCACGGTTGGCGTTGGTGTGGAAAACGTCCTCAGATTTTACCACCAAGTTCTTATATGGCAAGGCATTCCGCGCTCCATCGTTTCAAGAAGTGTATCAAGCTAACAACCCCGTGGCATTGGGTAATTTGAATTTAAAACCTGAACAGATTCAAATGTATGAGGTTGCTTTTGATTACCGCCCCAGTAAAAAATGGCATCTGGGATTGAATTTATTTACTTATGATTTAACCGATAAAATTATCTTTGTGCCGGATGACAAGAAAACAACCTATCAAGCTCAAAATGCGGGTTCTCAGAAAGGTCGTGGTTTTGTCGTAGAAGGTGGGTGGCAATTGGCAGAACAATTGGTTGTCACGGGGAGTTATTCGTTCCAAAAAGCCACTGACCAAGACGATCAAAAGGTTGCTTATACCCCCAAGCAAGATGTGTATCTGCGCGGCGATTGGAAATTTTTACCCAATTGGCATCTCAATGCTCAAACCACTTGGATTTCGGGTAGAGAACGAGCCTTCAACGATACGCGTCCTGCCATTGATGACTATATCGGTATTGATTTGGCGTTACATTATAGAAAATCGAAATCTCCTTGGAGCGTAAGTCTTGCAGTACGCAATTTATTTGATACCGATATTCGAGAACCTACGCCCGGTCCAGATGAAACCGGGATGACCAAAATTCCTTATGATTTACCGATGGCAGGCAGAAACTACTTTGTAGAGTTTCAATATCGGTTTAAGTAATAGCTTATTAAAGAGGACATAAGACCTTGTGTTCTCCAGAAAAACATTTCATGCTCCTTTCCTATTGATTATATCCCACGTCCCAAACAATGCTCCCACTTATTCACCACCGCACAAAATAACTCCGCAGTACGTTCTGCATCATAAATGGCTGAATGGGCTTGATTTGCATCCCAAGGAATTCCCGCAGCCTTCACTGCACGCGCTAGCACAGTTTGCCCAAAAGTCACCCCCGCCAAGGTCGCCGTATCAAATGTGCTAAATGGATGAAATGGACTGCGCTTAATTTTGGTACGTTGAATCGCGGCATTAATAAAACTGAGGTCAAATGCAGAATTATGCCCCACTAAAATAGCACGAGTACAACTGTGATCGCTCACCGCTTTACGCACGGGATTAAAAACTTTTTGCAATGCGTCCTTTTCTGGAATCGCAAACCGAAACGGATGATATGGGTCTATTCCATTGAATTGTAAAGCATTCGTATCCAAATTCGCTCCCTCAAATGGCTCAACGTGACACGAGTGAGTTTCATGACGATGCCACAATCCATGCTCATCGGTGCGTAAAGTGACTGCGGCAATTTCTAACAAAGCATCACGAGTCGGGTTAAAACCGGCGGTTTCCACATCAACAATGACAGGTAAAAAACCGCGGAAACGTTTAGAAATCGGAATTGGAACGAACTTAAATCTGTCCATGCTTTTTTTGCCGCCAATATTTAGGAAGTAGCGTGATGAAAACCAAACATTGCGAAAGTTTTTTTAAGATAAATAAACTTCATGACAAGTTGGACATCACTATTTTTCAACGTAACCTACTGTCTGAACTCACAATTGCAAGTATTCACGATACAGCAATTCAGCGAGTCCAGACCATTTGCTTAATCAATCTTCATTATCCAAAATGACTTGATATTTCGCTGCACTGAACAATTCATTTAAACCGCTGTCATCTTTGTCGGGCTGCATTTTAAACAACCAACCGTCGCGATAAGGACTCTTGTTGACCAATTCTGGCTCATCAACCAACGCCTCATTGATTTTAATCACTTTACCATTCGCCGGACTGAAAACATCTGAAGCCGCCTTGACCGATTCCACCACCGCGCATTCTGCCCCAACTTCCAATTCTTGCCCTATTTCTGGCAATTCGACATAGACTAAATCCCCTAAAGCCTTTTGAGCATGGTCACTGATTCCGACAGTTACCGTACCATCTGCTTCTATCCGCGCCCATTCGTGAGACTTGGCATATTTTAAATCTTCAGGTATTTCGCTTTTCGTACTCATGTTGTATAATCCTTGTAAAAATCAGTTCAATAAACTTAGGTCGGGGTCAGTTGTCAATTATTAGTGAAATCAATCTGTTGAAACTTATGAAGAATTTCGCACAGTCATGATGCGCTGTGTAACAAAGCGTTGGCGATAATTTCCCACTCTTGTATCAATGGTAAATGCGAAACCGGACGATTTGCACAAGAATACCAAAATGACGCGTTAGAAATGTCACCTTCCTTACGATGTAAATAAGCATGTACCCACGCACCGTCTGCGCCATTGATTGCCTGCGTCAACCGATGTGCGGTATCCCAATCTCCTTTCGCTTCCTGCCATAATGCCAACAACAAGGGCGATAAATGAGGCGGCGGTTCAGCTTGAGCCAGTGAGGTTTTAAATTCATCCAATGTCATTGTAACGCCTACAAAGATGCATATTTCGCGCATTATACCAGTGTTGTGTCCAGTTTTTCACTATGAATAGATTTCGCCTCGTCCTCTTAAACAACACTTCGGACAGTTTTCTACAACTGCTTATTAAAATCAATAAGTTATAGTTATTTTACTCATTCGATAACTGATTGATATTAAAATATAATTTTGGAACTGTCCGAACTATTGTTAAACTGTTCCACATCGTCAAAACGCATCTCATTCCATTGAAATTACAAATAATTTAAACACAATTGCACCTTCTCTTCTCTACTATCCAGTTAGCGTTTATAATGAAGCCAGTTAATTTTCGGTATGCTTTCAAAACTATCCCATCCAAAGGAAAACAGCATGAATGATTTACGGACTGTCATTGAACAAGCCTTTGAAGATCGCGCCACCTTATCGCCACAACAAGTCAGCCATGAAGTGCGGGAAGCGATCAATGAAGTACTTGATTTATTAGATAATGGCAAAGTACGCGTGGCAGAAAAACATGATGGCGAATGGATAGTGAATCAATGGTTAAAAAAAGCAGTCTTGCTCTCTTTTCGCATTCAAGACAATTTTTTCATCAAGGGCGGATTTACCAATTATTACGACAAAGTTGCACCAAAATACAGTCAGTTAGGTGAACAAGAGATCAAACAACAAGGGGTACGCATTGTTCCCCCAGCTTCTGTGCGTAAAGGAGCATATCTCGCACCGGGTGTCATTCTCATGCCATCCTACGTCAACATCGGTGCGTATGTGGACAGTGGCACAATGGTCGATACATGGGCAACTGTCGGCTCTTGCGCCCAAATTGGCAAAAATGTACATTTATCCGGCGGCGTAGGCATTGGTGGCGTACTCGAACCCGTGCAAGCTTCTCCCACAATTATCGAAGACGACTGTTTTATCGGGGCGCGCTCCGAAGTGGTCGAAGGAGTCATCGTCGGCGAAGGCTCAGTGATTTCAATGGGCGTATATCTCGGACAAAGCACGAAAATTTACAACAGACTCACTGGCGAAGTCACTTACGGCTATGTTCCCCCCGGTTCTGTCGTAGTATCTGGTAATTTACCCTCCGACGATGGCAAATACAGTTTATATTGTGCCATTATTGTCAAACAAGTCGATGCCAAAACTCGCGGTAAAGTGGGTTTAAATGAATTGTTGCGAGATATTTAACTTTTTATCTATTTGAGTAAAAATTTTCAAATTAATTCAAGCCATTGAATAATTAAAACTTCACATTATCCACCACCAACCACTGACTCGCGAACATGCGCCCAGATCAACACATTTTGCAACGATTGCTGGATTTTCTGCCGTCTGATTGCGTATTATTGTCAGAAGAGTCGATACGACCGTATGAATGCGATGGTTTATCGGCATACACTGCAAAACCGGCGGCGGTGGTGCTCCCCAATACCCAAGCACAAGTGCAACAAGTGGTAAGTTTCTGTCGTCACAACAAAATTCCATTAGTGGTGCGCGGCGCAGGCACCGGATTATCCGGCGGTGCATTACCCCATCCAGACGGTATCTTATTGAGTTTAGCCAAATTTAAACGCATCCTCTCTCTCGATATTGACAATCGTACCGCACGAGTCGAACCCGGAGTCAGAAATTTAGCGATTTCTCAAGCAGTTGCTGCACACGGATTATACTACGCTCCCGATCCCTCGTCCCAAATCGCCTGCACTATCGGCGGCAATGTCGCAGAAAATTCCGGCGGGGTTCATTGCTTAAAATACGGCTTGACCGTGCACAATATTTTAGCAATCAAAGTATTAACGATGGAAGGCGAGTTTTTAACCATTGGTAGCGAAGCGTTAGACAGTCCGGGCTACGATTTACTGGCGTTACTTACGGGTTCAGAAGGACTTTTAGGAATTATTTTAGAAGTCACCGTGAAATTGTTGCCCAAACCAGAACAAGCTCAAGTATTACTTGCCGCGTTTGACTCCATTCTCAAGGCGGGACAGGCAGTTGCGAATATTATTGCCGCGGGAATTATTCCAGCCGGTTTAGAAATGATGGACAATTTAGCCATTCGTGCTGCGGAGGATTTCGCCAAAGTGGGTTATCCCAAGGATGCCGAAGCGATTTTACTCTGCGAATTAGATGGGAATAGTGAGGAAGTACAGCAACAATTGGTTCATGTACAGGCTATTTTGCGGCTTAATGGGGCGATCTCGTTGCGACAGTCAGAAAATGAACAACAACGCTTGCAATTCTGGGCGGGGCGAAAAAATGCGTTTCCCGCGGTTGGGCGACTTTCTCCCGATTACTATTGTATGGATGGCACCATTCCCCGCAAGCATTTAGCCACGGTGCTTGAAGGCATCCATGAACTCAGTGTGCAATATGGCTTGCCCGTTGCCAATGTGTTTCATGCGGGAGATGGTAACTTGCATCCGCTGATCTTGTATGATGCGAATAAACAAGGCGAATTGCACAATGCGGAACGCTTGGGAGGCAAAATTTTGGAATTGTGCGTGCAAGTAGGCGGGACAATTACGGGGGAACATGGGGTGGGAATGGAAAAATTAGATCAGATGTGTGTTCAATTTACTTCGGAAGAACTCACGCAATTTCATGCAGTTAAAGCCGTTTTCGATCCAGAGAATCTACTCAATCCGGGCAAGGCAATCCCCACATTACATCGTTGTGCCGAATTAGGGGCAATGCACGTACATCAAGGGCAAACCCGGTTTCCAGAATTAGAGCGTTTTTAGCCACTAAGTTGCATTTTAGCGAAGAAAGTGCCGTAAAAGAAATTTTTTGAATACAATAATTTGATTTCATTGCAGTATTCACAAACCCTAAACAAGATTTCATGTTTCATTGCATCCTGTATCAACCGGAAATTCCACCAAACACCGGGAATATCATTCGTTTATGTGCAAACACCCATATTACACTGCATTTAATTCATCCGTTGGGTTTTCAATTGGATGACAAGCGCATGAAACGTGCCGGATTAGATTATCATGAATGGGCGCGCGTGCAACAGCATGAAAATTTTGAAGATTTTTTGGAAAACGTGCCATTAACTCGATTGTTTGCCTGTTCGACCAAGGGAACGCAGAATTATGCAACAATCAATTATCAGCCCAATGATGCGTTTATTTTTGGACCAGAAACTCGCGGCTTACCTGCGTCGTTGTTGGCACAATTTCCCGCTGAACAAATTATTCGCATTCCCATGCACGCCACCAGTCGCAGTTTGAATTTATCGAATGCGGTGGCAATTGTTTTGTATGAAGCATGGCGACAACAAGGATTTCAAACTGGGACGTAATAGCAAGATTTTCCTAGTTATTTTTAACATAGCTTCATTTATCAGGATTCTTGGCGGTCAACCCGATGAGCGATTGCGCTGAATCACTATCCTGATATTTATCTTACTCATTTCGGAAGGATTTTATATGAAAATTCAAATTGATATCGAAGCAACGCCGCAAGAAATTCGTAGTTTTTTTGGTTTACCGGACTTAGAACCGTTACAACGTGAAATTGTCGATGTGATTCGCAAAAATATGTCAGCAGGTATTGACGGCTTTGATCCGATGACTGTGATGAAGCCATTCATTTTACCTGAACAATCTCAAGCATTTACATCGTTACAAAAATCTTTTTGGAATGCAATGATGGGGCATTCCTCACGAAGCCATAAAGCAGAAGATGACAAAGAACATTCTAAATAATTCAATTGATTATTTGAGATAACACAACAAAGTTTTCCACTCGATGCCACCATTGCTCAAAATCCGCTGACTGACTTCAATTTGCTGCTGTGGTTGGCAACACCAGATTTCTCAAGCCGGCAGCACGCTCAAGTTGAAGTCATTCACATCGCAAGCCCTTGTTGTCAAACCAGAAATAAGATTAGTGGTGGAAATATGCTATAAAAAGCGGTAAAATACCGATAACTCTCTCTAGCTAGTAAAGTTGACTCATGTCCTTCTTTCCCTTATTATTTTCCAGAAGTTTACTGTTGCTCTACTGGCTTTTTCTCAAACCTTCCGCTTGGCAGGATTTAGTCAGTCGCATCGACTCGCAACTTTCGCCCAATTTCGCGTTCACGGATTTACAAGCGATTCATTGGCAACATCTTGAAATAAAAAATTTATTATGGCTACATTTTCTGTTTCCGATCTATAACTCCGTGTTATTCGCGGTAGGATTATGGTTATTCGGCTTTTCCACCCAGTTCATCATTTTTGTGTGCAGCTACACCATTATTTTTAGTATTATCATTGGCTTAATTTCAAGTTTTATCGTTTCTGTCGCATTTGGGCTCTTAATCGGCAGTATTGGCAGTTTATTACTCACGTTACCGATTGTTTTTGCAGGCAGATTGATTTTTGAAATGGGCAGTAACATCGCATTAATGACGGTATTAGCCGCCTCTTCTAACTACAGAATGATGCCCGCAGCGGACGAATATGCCCTACTCAGCGTCGTATTGGGTGTATTTTGCGTCGCAGTGGCGGCAAGCATCATGTACAACTCGCAGCGATTTTCGTATCAAATTCAACCACAATATCGCCAAATCGGTAGCATCGTCATCGGAGTCGTCATTAGCAGCATCATGGTTTATAGTTTAATCAAGACCGTTAGCACCGTTGCCAGCGGTTCCGTGTCGTTTACGCAACAAAACGGCTTTTTATTCAGCATGTTCTTCGATAGCCTCATCAGTAGTGCATTTGGATTGGCATTTATCGTCATCTGGTTCATGCACACTTGGCGATGGAAAATGGCACTGGTAACCGGTTTGAGCGTCAGTGCTGCATTGAGTTTTTTGACCTTTTTTAAAAATTATTTTCCTGAAGAACCAATCAGATATGTTCCATTATTGCTCGGATTACACGATGGTTTGGAAAACGCGCTGCTTTATGCCAGTTTATTCACTTTTCCCTATGTCCTAGCAAAAAAAATAGCTAATACATGGGCAGGCATTGTGGCTGGGATTTTTGGCAGCGCGGGCGTGTATATCAGTTTTGCATTGATAATGGGCAATGAGACTGCTTTTCATCTCCTACCGCTGATTCTTTCAAGTTTCATCATTGGTTTAATGATAACTCTTTGGCTTCCCTTGATATTTTATCCCATAGAATCTGCTTGGAATATGATATTATTGCGGTTGGAAGAACAACGTGATCCTCGTGCAACCAGTTTCATTTATTGGCATTCCGTATTTTGGGATGAAAGACAATATTTGCCATTATTCGGCTTAGAAACCTATTTGGTGCAACTTGCCGAAAAAAATCCAGAAATCGGTCAAACGGTGATTGAGCATCTTTGTACCACGCCGCAAAGTTGGGCAGCTCGCGCCGCGCAGATTGAATTGGATGCGCGTCGTTTGGAAGTTTGTCAGGATGTACGCACGGTCAGTCAGGCATATCGCAGTCTCGCGGCGGGGGAATTGACCGGTCCTGCCAGTGCTTTATTGCGTAGTTTCAGTCGGTTAAGTCGAGATGTCGATGCCGCCCTTTCTCAGGAAAGCTCGTATAATCAACGGCTGGCAATTGATTCGCTCGAAGAAAGATTGGATGGTTTATTGCGAGAATTAACGCGGTCTTCCGAGCCCTATGCCCTGCGTTTTCAACCAATTGCAGCCAGTTGGCGACGAGTGTTGGCAAATCATACCAAAATTTTAAGTGAAGCGGTGGAAAGCCGACAGGAAATCCCAAATCCTTATGTGATTGGTATTCCATTAACCGAACATCAAGAAATATTTGTGGGACGCAGTGATATTAGTGCCAAAATTGAAAAATTACTGCTTGATAGCCGCTGTCCTCCATTGTTATTGTATGGGCAACGTCGCACTGGAAAAACTTCATTACTCAATAACTTAGGTCGATTACTGCCCAGCACGATTATTCCGCTGTTTGTAGATTTACAGGGACCCGCATCGTTGGCGAAAGACTGTGCCGGATTTTTGTATAATATTGGGCGTGCGATGCAGGCTTCGGCAAAACGGCATCGGGAAATCATTTTTCCACCGCTCAATCGAGATAAAATCAAGGAAGACCCGTTTACTTATTTTGATGAATGGCTCGATGAGATTGAACAACAACTTGAACCTTACTACACGATTTTATTGAGTTTAGATGAATTTAGTACGTTGGAGCATGTATTTAAAAAAGGCTACTTAGACGAAGATTCGGTGTTAGGCATGTTGCGCCACATTATTCAACATCGTCCGCGGCTAAAAATCCTGTTGGCAGGCTCACATACGTTAGACGAGTTTGAACGCTGGGCAAATTATTTGATCAATGTCCAAACGGTGCACATCAGTTATTTGCAAGCGGCGGAAGCGATTCAACTGATTGAAAATCCTGTAAATCATTTTGTACTACAATATACAGAAGAAGCAACGCAACGAATTATGCAAATTACGCATGGACATCCCGCCTTGATTCAATTGATGTGCGCTGAGGTTGTCACGTTGAAAAATAAGCAAAATATTGTAGAACGCCGTTTAGCCACATTTGAAGATGCGGAGTCTGCGATTCCCGGTGCGTTGCAACATGGGCGATTTTTCTTTGCGGATATTACCAACAATCAAGTGTCGGCAAATGCGTTGATGTTGTTGAAATTTTTGGCAGCCAAGGGCGAAGGCGCAATAATAAGTGAGGCTGATTTTTTTGAAACAAGCCAACTTTCGCAGGCTGAATTTGAATTGGCAGTAAAAAATTTATTGCAGCGGGAATTAATTGAGCAGGTGAACCATCAACATTATCGTTTCCAAGTGGAATTAATTCGTCGATGGTTTACCCAATAAATTCAATCAATTAGAACTACATTCTGACATCATTAACCTATCATGGACATACCATTCATATATTTTTGTAATACGCTAGGAATGGCAATTTTGCCGCTATCCTGTTGATAATTTTCCATGATCGCGACCAACGTTCGCCCCACGGCTAAACCCGAACCGTTCAAGGTATGCAATAATTCTGGTTTCTTGGTTTCTGGATTACGCCACCGCGCCTTCATGCGACGTGCTTGAAATGCTTCAAAATTACTGCACGAGGAAATTTCGCGATACTTTTGTTGTCCCGGCAGCCACACTTCTAAATCGTAAGTTTTCGCGGAAGAAAAACCAATATCCCCCGTGCAAAGCGCGACCACTCGATAGGGTAACTCCAAGTATTGCAACACTTTTTCTGCATGTCCCGTCAATTCTTCCAAAGCGGCATAAGAATCTTGTGGCTTTACAAATTGCACCAATTCCACTTTTTCAAATTGGTGTTGCCGAATCATGCCCCGCGTGTCCTTCCCATACGCGCCCGCCTCGCTACGAAAACAGGGGGTATGACAGACATATTTCACGGGCAATTGTTCTAAAATCTCATCCCGCGCCAAGTTGGTAACTGGCACTTCTGCCGTGGGAATCAGGTAAAAATTTTGTTCGGGAATGTGAAATAAATCGGCTGCAAATTTAGGAAGTTGCCCCGTACCTTGCAAACTGTCGGCATTGACCATGTACGGGACATAAACCTCCGTATAGCCATGTTCTTGACTGTGCAAATCTAGCATAAATTGAATCAATGCCCGGTGTAAGCGCGCCAACCCGCCACGCATTACCGCAAAACGTGCCCCAGTAATTTTCGCCGCCACTTCAAAATCCAACATCTGCAATTGTGCCCCCAAATCGACATGATCTTTAACTGTAAAATCAAGAACTTTGGGTTCTCCCCAGCGGCGAATTTCTAAATTGTCTTCTTCGCTCCGTCCTACAGGCACACTGTCATGCGGGAGATTGGGCAGGGTCAGCAAAATATGATTTAATTGGGTTTGAATCTGTTCTAATTGGGCTTCGCTGGCTTGCAGTTGTTCTCCTAAATTTGCAACTTGTGCCATGGTTGGGGCGGTATCGAGCCCTTTGGCTTTCAATTGACCAATTTCTTTTGAAAGACGATTGCGTTCGCTTTGTAATTCCTGCGTTTTGACTTGACAGAGCTTGCGTTGATTTTCTAAATCGGTCAGCGATGCGGTGTCGAGGGTGAGACCACGCGTGGCGAGTTTTTTGGCAACATCATCTAATTGATTACGAACGAATTGAGGATCAAGCATGGGATTTATTCACTTAAATATGCTGTCCAATGAACAATGTGATCGGGAGCAACGAATTGGTTAATTTGGGTTAGAATATGAGAAATTTTGTCTGTGGTATCAAAAAACTCTACAATTAGAGGCAAATCAAATGATAAATCAATGAGATGACTGTCATGAATTTTTCCAGATTTTCCAAAACCACTGATACCACGCAAGACAGTGACACCGCGTAGTTGGCTTTCTTCGTGGAGGTATTTTAAAAGCAGCGATAAATTTTTTTCAGTTTCAGTGAGATAAACGCGGACAATGGTGACTTCAGTTTTCATAGAGAGCC
Source organism: Thiomargarita sp. (assembly GCA_020721025.1). Classification (GTDB taxonomy): domain Bacteria; phylum Pseudomonadota; class Gammaproteobacteria; order Beggiatoales; family Beggiatoaceae; genus DYNO01. Next base: position 13,112 of record DYNO01000021.1, read on the forward strand.
AAGATTTTTTTCAATCGTTCAAACGGATTTAAAATCTGATTTTATGTTGGTGATGATAAAAAAACTGTTCACAATGCTGAAGTTATCATCAAGTGAATTCAAAGCTGGCGAGCTAATAGCATTCCTAACCATGTTGCAATCAGGCATAAAGTGACGCTGAGGAACATGTTTAAAAAGGCTTTGACATAGGCAGATTGTTCAATTAATACCATTGTTTCCATTGAAAACGAGGAAAAAGTGGTGAATCCGCCCAAAAATCCGACTAACACGGTGGCACGCCATTCGGGACTGAGAATGCGATCTGTCATGAACACGAATAAAAATCCCATGAGTAAACAACCGAGTACGTTGACCGAGAGGGTGCCGTAGGGGAAATCTCGCCCGAACCACTGGTAAACTCGTGTGGAGAGTAAGAAGCGGAGTATGGAGCCGAGCGCGCCACCGAGAGCAATTCCTGTGAGTTGTAACATAATTAGGGGGATTGCAGTGGTTGGGGTGGTTTATTTTCACGAATTTTCAAGTGTTTCAGTCCGGCTTGGGCGGTCACTTGTTTACTGAGTTTTTGTGCCGCGGCTTTGTCAGGTTGCATGGGCATCAGATTCACCACAAATCTATTGCCAACCTTGCTAATTGCAGATTCAAATCCTTTTTCTTTTAATTTATCAACCCGTTGCTTTGCCGAAACTTCGGTTTTAAAAACACCTGCTTGCACAATCCAACCCGCGTCCGTGATAGCTTGAGTTTTGGCATTGGCGGCTTGTTCTTCTTCAATCGCTAACGCCTCTTTATTCATCGGATTGCCGTCCAAATCCAAAAAGGTAAAATTCAGCGGGAGCGGACGAAGCGGTTTGGGAAGGGTCGTGATTGTGTTCACACCGTCATTGCCAACGACTCGATGGGTGGTGGGTTCCGTCGTTGCTGCGGTTGATTTCAATACTTCATCCTCTTTTGCGGAGGCGAGTTTATATCTTCCGTCATGCACCGCGGATAAGCCAATCAATATCTTGAGAATGAAGTAAATCAGTAAAATAATCAGACACAATACGATGCCACCGACAAGACGTTGTTTGGGGTCGTAGTGGTCGAGCGTGCGTCTGGGAGTACGAGCATATAACGGCATAAACATTTCCTAACTGTGCTACAAGCTGATGTAACGTAACCAGTTTGAGTAGTGGTTAGTTGCAAGCGGACAGAGAATCATCCACATGATGACAAAGCTATTCAGCAGATATTTCAAGGTAACTTGTTGATTCGACTCATCAGATGTATTTTAACGTTTTCATTAAAGTAACTTATTGATTGATTCCATCATAACTCAAGGATTCATCTCAACACGGGGCTTCAATGAATATTTTCTGCGCTAAACTGTTTTTTATTGATTAACTTAGGAGTTACGCAGTTGAAACGTTATTCAGTTGATTTTGTTCAAATATCGAAAAATCAATCAAAATACTAACTTTTTGAATAAATTGAAAATTAGATTTGAACTGCGTAACTCCTATAACTATATCATACAAAAGTCTAATTTAGTTGAATAAGAGTGTTAAGAAGCATCTGAAATTGTGGTAAAGAAAGCAATGCTACGCAACTGTGAAACATCTAAATTGAGATCAATAAATAAAAAACGTTGTAAAAACAATTTCAAACTTGATAATAGCGATAATTGATCAAATTGTCATTCGCTTCATCATCGTCAAGAATCCTGCTAAAATTTGCCCATCAATCATCTCTGACGAGCGCATTTATCTCCTTGAAATACCAAAACAAAGAAAGTATGTTATTTTTGCGTGGAGCGACCCTGCGTTACGTGTTTTACACCCTGCTTCTTGCACTCAGTTACTACGGAATTTTTTGGGCGAGTGAATTGCTCAATGGGAGTTCAGCCCTAGTATATTTAGGTCTGGTGGGTGTTGCATTAGCCATTCTACTGTTATTTGGCATTCCTGCATGGTTGGGGATCGCGCTGGGCAGTGGCTTGATTCATTTACATTTCGGATTGTTGCCGCTGTACACGATTACCTCAACTGCGGGCGTGGTTGTGGAAATTGTGGTTGCAACCATGATGTTACGATATTATCACTTTCAAGATACATTCGTCCATATCCGGGATGTGGTCGTCTTCGCAGTCGTGACATGGTTGATTGCCCCAGTGTTTGGCGTGAGCATTACCCACATTCCCATCTTTATTTCGCCTGAAATATCACCAGATTATATCTTAAAAATTTGGCTGACAGACGGGTTTCTCCATGCGACGAGCCTATTTATTGTTACTTCACTGTTGTTAGTATGGCGAAATTTACCGAAGATTGATACTGACGATTCTTGGCGAAATGGGGCAGAATGGCTCATTTTAGGGCTTACCCTTGCAGGACTCAGTGGTCTTATTTTTAATATTAACAACGAATTACGAATCATATTGCAATGTTTAATGTTGCCAATTGCCCTGTGGGCAGCCCTGCGTTTTGAACAACACGGTGCGACCCTCGCCATTTTAGCCGTCACCGGGATGTTATTACACGACAATTTATCCAAATTTTACACCAAACAAACCACACAATTTAGCCTAGACGACCTTATAATTGACGCAGTATTCACCGCGACCACCACAATTACCCTCCTGATGATGGCGGCGATGTCAACCGAACGGCGGCAGTTACAACGACAATTAATTCGTGATAAAGAATTGGTTATCAATACGTTACATTCAATTGCCGATGCAGTGCTGACCAGTGATCAACAAGGAGATGTGACCTATTTGAATTCAGTCGCGGCAGAATTGACCGGCTGGACTGCGGAACAAGCGTTGGGGAAAAAAGCCACAGACATTTTTAATATCAAAAGTTTAGATGACAATCTTGAAGCATTACAACATCCAATTGATCTGTGTTTACAAGGCATGATAAGCCCACCGCAGCAATGTCTCTTAGTCAATCGAGAACGGGTTGAAAAAGTGATTGAAACTTCTGCCGCACCCATCGGTAACAGCAATCTTGACGTGATCGAGGGTGTAATCGTTATTTTTCATGATATTAGCAAAGAACATCACCTGCGTCAACAATTGACCCATCAAGCCAGTCACGACGCATTGACCGGTTTGTACAATCGGCGCGAACTGGAATTTCGTCTCAACAGTTTGATTAATACCGCAAAAGCCACTAGACAATCGCATTCATTGCTGTACTTGGATTTGGATCAATTCAAAGTGGTGAATGATACAGCAGGGCATTTGGCGGGAGATGCGTTGCTCAGACAATTGGTGACCGTGATTCAGGGGCGAGTGCGTGGTGACGACACTTTTGCGCGATTGGGTGGCGATGAATTTGCGATTATTTTGAAGAATTGTCCCATTGAACGGGCAAGTGGCGTAGCAATCTCATTTATCAATACAGTGCATGATTTTCGTTTCGTGTGGGAGGATAAAACGTTTGAAGTCGGCGTAAGTATCGGAATTGTCCCAATTAATGCACACAGTGAAGATATCGCAGCAGTATTAAGCAGGGCTGATCTCGCCTGTTATGCAGCGAAGCAAGCTGGACGCAATCGAATGTATGTGATTGACGATAATGATAAAATTTCCAATGCCAAACAAAACGAAATTCATTCTTCTCATTTACTCAAAGCTCTCGAAGAACAACGATTTGTACTTTATCGTCAACCTATCGTATCATTGCAATCTAATGATAATGAAGTTAATTATGAACTCTTGATTCGGATGAAAGATGAACAAGGGGCAATCATTCTCCCCGGTAGCTTTCTACCCGCTGCGGAACGCTATAATCTGATTACACAAATTGATAAATGGGTGATTCACAAAGTATTAACCCACTTGGCACAAAATCCGCCGAATCAAAAAAGTACCGGGTTTTTCTCGATCAACTTGTCAGCCGCCAGTTTGAACGATCCCACATTTTTACAATTTATTCAAAAAGAGTTATCGCAACTCACTGTTACAACGCAACTTATTTGCTTTGAATTGGCGGAAACGGCGGTAGTATCCAGTTTAGACAAGGCGAGCCATCTGATGAACGAAATGAATAAATTGGGCTTTCGATTCGCATTGGATAATTTTGGTAGTGGTTTTTCATCATTTGGCTATTTAAAACAACTGTCTATCGACTATCTGAAGATTGACGGTAAATTTGTGCGCGACATGATGACGGATCCAGTGGATCGAGTCATTGTTGAATCCATGCACCATATCGGACATGAAATGCACATTAAAACCATTGCAGAATGGGTTGAAGATGAAGCCACACGCGCAGTGCTGCAACAAACGGGAGTTGATTTTGCACAAGGTTTTAGCATTGGTAAACCAGAACCATTTTTGTGATAAAGTGAAGCATCTCCGGTCTGAAATACCACAAATTTATCCAAAATTCTGCGCGCAATGAACGAACCTATCCACGACCGTGGTTATCAGATGAATTTACACGGCTGTTTAAACAAGAAGATAGGACAGCAATCTCGTTATTTGTCAACTGGTTCAAACAATTGGCAGTACATGGGCGGATTAGCCCAACAGATTATCAAGTCTGTGAACAACTTTATCAGGATGAACAGGAGATTAGCATGTTAATTACCTCATTACGCAAAGATCGTGAATCTCTTTTTCAACAAGGGATTCAACAAGGAGAACGGGATACTAAAATCGCTACTGCGAAAGCAATGTTAGCAAAGGATTTTGAATCCCCGATGATTGCCGAATTGCTACAACTATCACTTGAAGAAATTGAGCGATTACAACAAGTTCCAAATACTCATAGGAGTTACGCACTTGAGATGCTAACCCACTGATTTTATAAATGGAGTACAAATTTAAATTTGTACTCCGAAAACGCTAACTAACTGAATTAAGCCTAAGTTACGTTTTGAACTGCGTAACTCCTATACTCATTGAAATCTTGATGAGTTGAAATGGAAAACTAATTTACTGCTGTAATTCATTCTCTGGCGTATCAATGACGACATCTATGGACAAACACGATACCACTCATCACCCCGATTCCCGCTACCTCACCATTCGCAATGTAACATTATTGGGAGTTGTGGTGAATTTTCTCCTCTCCATCATCAAAATTGTATTCGGTTGGATAGGGAATTCTCAAGCCCTGATTGCTGATGGTCTAGATTCTCTGTCTGATTTGATTAGCGATGGCGTGACATTGATCGCTGCAAAGTTGAGCAGCCGGAAAGCCGATGAAAAACACCCATACGGCTATGCGCGTTTTGAAACGGTTGCCACCATCCTCATCGGTATCCTATTGATGAGCGTAGCAATTTGGATGGCTACTATTGCAACTCAACGGTTATTTCAACCCGTGCTCACCCATCCTAGCCCGATTACTCTAGCGGTTGCTGTGGTAGCAATTCTATCTAAAGAAGCACTGTTTCAATACACAAATTACGTTGCCGAAAAAATTCGTTCCCAGATGGTGCGGGCAAATGCGTGGCATCATCGCAGCGATGCAATCTCCTCAGTCATTGTTTTTGTTGGAATTGTGGGAAGTATGGCAGGATTCGTTTGGTTGGATGCGGTGGCGGCGATTGTGGTCAGCTTGATGATCATCAATATCGGTTGGGAATTAGGATGGCGTGGCGTAAATCAACTGGTTGATCAAGGTTTATCGCCAGAAACATTGCAACAGATTAAACAAATTATCAAATCCATTGATGGCGTGCGCGCCTTGCACAAATTACGCAGTCGTTACATGGGCGAAAAAGCCTTCATGGATGTGCACATTCTCGTCAGTCCATTCATCAGTGTTTCTGAAGGACACCACATTGGCGAAACGGTTGAAATGCGTTTAATCAATGAAATCGAAGAATTAGCAGATGTCACGGTTCATATCGATCCAGAAAATGACGAGCAAGTGACCCCCAGTTTAACCTTGCCATTACGTCAAGAAATTACCGAATATCTCCAAAATCACTGTTGGCGCACGGTAGAAGCTCATCAAGCCATTGAACGCATTGCACTTCATTATTTAGCGGGAAAAATTACGGTTGAAGTGTATTTACCACTGGAAGTCGCACAAAATTTAACCCAAGCCCAAGACTTAGCACAACAATTAATTGAACTTGCCACGCGTGACGATACAATACACGCCGTCAAGGTTTATTTTAGCTAAAGGATTATCTTAACAATGAAATATTTTTCCGCGCTGGAACAACAATTTTCGCAGAAACAATATTTGACTGATGATGCCGGGCAGCGTCACGCGGTAGTGATTCATCTTGAAGAATTTCAGATATTTCTACGTTCTGTATCGAAATTAATGGAATCTCTCGGTGACAGTGCCGAAGCGATTATGTTTCCGTATCAAGGCGGTAAAAATAATCTCGAAGAAACGGGTACAACCGCCGCTGACACCGCAACAGTGGATGAAGTCAATCCTTCTGAATATACCCTTGAACAAAAAATTAGCTTGCTCAAACAACAACATGACCAATTACAAAAAATGCTAGAAGATGTGGTACAGTGCGGTAAATATAAGGAGAAACTTGACCGTAAATTGCACGCGCAACGGTTTATTTTGGAATTGGAAGCGGAACTCAACGGAGTTAATTCGCAATTAGAACAACTGCGTAAAGAAGCAAAAGCCCGGCACACCAAGTCACCCGCCAATGCTGAATTTAGTTTAGAGCAAAAACAGACGCTGTTAAGCAAATATCATGATTTATTGCACAAATCTCGCGAAGAGTTTCGCAAACTTCAGGCGGAAGCAACGGAAAAAGTGACAGAAATTTCGCTTATACCGATTTCGACCTTCTTGGAACCCGCCGCGCAAGAACTGCGTATGCAATTGGGAAATCTCAAAAAATCGCTCAAATCTGCCACTTTGTTTGACGTTCCCGAAGTGCCGGCGAATTTATTGCTCAATTCTCAACTTTTTGAAGAAATCAAAGATATTTTATTAAAAGACTTCGTGGGTAAATCCCGTCCGCCCATTGTGTTGCAAGCCCCCAGCGGTGTCGGTAAGTCTATGTTTGCAGCGAGTTTGGCGTATGATAAAGCCGTGCAACAAGCCTATCCCGATGGCATTTATTGGGTATCGTTTGGACAACAGCCTGATTTGATTGGTTTGCAAATTCAACTGATTGACCAAATTGAAGAAACCAAGGTGAATTTTGTCGCAGTGGAAGAAGGCACGAATTATTTACGGAGTTTGACCAATCCGCGGGCGTGTTTGGTGATTTTCGATGATGTGTGGGATGTGCAAGATATTTTGCCTTTCAACGTGTTAGGACAACTGTGTCAGGTCATCATCACCACCAGCGAACCACAATTTTTGAATGTCGTCCAATTTTTCATCAAAGATGCCAGAGGCTATCAATTTGAACCGTTTGGCGTGGCACAGGCAATAAAGTATTTTATTCAATGTGTTGGGCAGAAAGATTTAGCACCGGCAACTTCACCTATCAAATTAGAGGAAGTGGCGCGCGCCTGTGAATACTCCCCTTTGGTTGTCAAATTATTTGCCAGTGTAATCCGCGGACAACCGGCGGCACAATGGAATAATTTATTGAAACAATTGAATCATCCAGAGTATGAATTTCCAGAAGATTATCCTGTTTCTGTGATGCAAGCCCTGCACATGAATGTTGAGGCATTGGGTGAACAAGGGGAATATTATCTTGCCCTAGCAGTTTTTGGGGATTACAACCATCTGCTTGAAAACGTTGTATTAATGCTGTGGAAGTATTTATATCACTTGAATGATGATGAGGGCTACAATTTTGTCAATGAATTAGCTGGACGGGGCATGATTCAAGTCAGTGGCAAAATTCCTCATCGTTTCATTCGGTTGCATTCTTTCGCATATGAATACATCAACGCAGAGTCGGAGTTGGAAAAATTACACGCGCACTTACTCGCAGCGTATCGGCGGCAATGTGGACAACATGGTTGGGTAAGTGGTCCTCGCGATGGTTATTTCTTTGAATTCTTACCGTTACATCTGGTTCAAGCGAACCGGATCGGGGAGTTGAAATTACTGCTGATTGATTTTGACTGGATGCAGAATAAGTTACAAGCCACGAATATTCATGCGTTATTAGGCGATTATGAATTGGTGGAAGATAAAAATCTTGCCATCATCAAGCAAACTTTGTGGGAGGCGGCACCGGTGTTAATTCAAAACAAAGATGAGTTGGCAAATCAATTACTTGACCGTTTATGGGGCAGCAAGGGCATCCAAGAAAACAAGGATATCATGGCGTTATTGAATCAAGCAAAAGAAGCCTCACCCAATTGGCGTTGGCAACCGCATTTTGAAGATAAGTAGTTTAAAATGAGCTAGTTAAGAATTTTTTCTATTTAGGAAGAATGACCGCGAACTACTCAATTTGCTGAATAATTTTTAACTCATCATTGCATCATTATCAGGAGTTTAGCGTGCAGGACACAAAAAAAATGGTAGGAAAAAATATTGTCGTGATTGGGGCACAATGGGGTGATGAAGGCAAGGGTAAAATTGTTGATTTGCTGACCGATCATGCAGCGTTAGTGGTGCGTTTTCAAGGCGGACATAATGCGGGACATACCCTAGTCGTCAATGGGAAAAAGACGGTGTTGCACCTGATTCCTGCGGGCATTTTGCGTGACAGCGTTCACTGCGTGATTGGCAATGGCGTGGTGTTGTCACCGACAGCTTTATTGGAAGAAATCAAGATGTTAGAAGCGCAAGGCGTATCAGTGCGGCAGCGGTTACATATCAGTGATAGCTGTACGTTGTTAATGCCCTATCATGTCGCTTTGGATCAGGCGCGGGAATTGGCGCGCGGGGACGCTAAAATTGGGACAACGGGGCGAGGTATTGGACCGGCGTATGAGGATAAGGTGGCGCGGCGCGGGTTGCGGGTGGGGGATTTATTGAATGAGCCGGCGTTGACGGAAAAACTACAAGCAACTTTGGCATATCACAATTTTGTTTTAGAGCATTATCATCATGTTGCACCGCTCGATTTGCAAAAGACGCTGGCAGAAATTTTGGCAATGCGGGAGTTGATCGTACCGATGATCACCGATGTGACTGAAATGCTGGAACAATATCGCATGGCAGGCAAAAATATTTTATTTGAAGGAGCGCAAGGAACGTTGTTAGACATTGATCATGGCACCTATCCCTTTGTTACTTCTTCAAATACGACCGCGGGAGGCGCGGCAACCGGTAGCGGTGTGGGGCCCCGCGATTTCGATTATATTTTAGGGATTGCAAAAGCGTACAGTACCCGCGTGGGTTCGGGCCCCTTTCCGACCGAATTGTTTGATGATGTGGGTAAACATCTGTCCAGCAAGGGCAACGAATTTGGCGCAACCACGGGGCGGGCGCGGCGATGTGGGTGGTTTGATGCAGTTGCGATGCGTCGAGCTCGGATTACCAACAGTTTGACCGGCGTGTGTATGACAAAATTGGATGTGCTCGACGGTTTGGAAACTGTGCGAATTTGCGTGAGTTATCAAGCGGATGGGAAAGAATTGCTCTCACCACCGAGTAGCGCGGAAGGTTTGGAAAAGTGCCATCCGGTGTATTTGGACATGCCGGGTTGGCAAGAATCAACTTTAGGGGTTCAAGACTACGCCCAGTTGCCGCTCAACGCTCGGAATTATATCGAGAAAATCGAAAGCCTCATTCACATTCCCATAGACATTATTTCAACCGGTGCAGATCGGGATGAGACGATTGTTAAACGCCATCCTTTTTGTTAATATCAACGACCATTTTAAACCTGTCAGGTTTCTGAAATCCGACAGGTTTGAATCTCTGAAATTACTTTGTTGAAGAAATCGACACTCTCCCGCTGGGATGTAAATCGTCGGGCGATGGTTTTGAGTTCGGTTGTACCACCTTGAGACTGAACGGACGTACAAATTCTGAGGGACGTTGGTCAGCAATCCGCGCCGCACAAGAACGGGGTAACAGAGCCGCACCATCGGTAAAATCGCTTGATAAATCCACCAATTGCCCACTTAAATCTCTGACTGGGGAACTGATAAACACATTGCCATCAATCCCCAATCGAGATGAAGCACTGATTATGCTATTCGTTGATGGAATCAGATGTTGCGTCACCAGTCGAATGTTTCCGCCATGTCCTTCATCCGCTTGCGCCACAATGTTGCCATTGTTAGACACGATAAGCGGTGTATTGAGAATAGAAATATTCCCGCCATTGCCAATTCCCCCGCCCACACTGGTCGTCACCTTGCTGTTTTGCAGATACAGTAAACTGGTTGCCGAGAGGTGAATATTGCCCCCCATCGCATTTTGAGTGGAACTGTTGATGACAGAACGATCAAGTACGTTAATGACATCGGCTTGAATTCTAAT
>DYNO01000021.1:23542-25212 GCA_020721025.1 Thiomargarita sp.
GCATGAATTTCTATCTGACCCGCTTCGATTTGAATATTGCCACTATTACCTGCATCCTCTTGCATCCCATAAGTATCGCTGTAAATACCGGCATATTTGAGCAACTCAGGAGTTAGATTATGCAGTTTGATTTTATCTGCGACATGCACCGTAATATTGCCGCCGTGTCCCCGGTCATAAACCGAAGTATTAATCGAACCACCCCGCAGTTCTAAATTATTTGCCATAATTCGGATGTCACTGCCCCGTCCCGCGCCCTTAGTCTCAGCAATCACCCCCGCTGTTGTTAGACTCCCCGCCGCTAAAAGATTCTTGGCTTGAATATCAATCACCCCGCCATCTTGCTGCCCTTCCACAATATTAGAAATCTTGCCATCTTGTAACGTCAAATCTGCACCTCGAATGAAAATACTGCCTCTGCCCAGTCCACTCGTTTTCGCCTCAGCATGATTCAACGTAATATTACCCAATTGATTCGCGGTAATGCGTAAGTCATTATCAGTGAGAATCACTTCGCCACGACTGGCAACACTGGCAAGATTGATTCGACCCGCAGGTGTTCTCAACTCAGTGGTGTAGGCGTAGGTGGGAAATTTCAAAAAGGTCATTTCACCATTGACTACGGATTCCCCTTGTTCATCTTTAAGAACATCGCCTTGCAGATTCAATTCACCACCAATCAACGAAATCGTGTGTCCATCAAGCACTCGGAGACGACTGTCTTGCAAGCGAATTGCCGCAGGTGCATCACTGAGGAAACCAAAGGCTTGAATCGGTGCAACACTGAGTAAGTTTGAGGATTGGGGCGTGCGTGCGTTAAATGTTGTGCCATCTTCAAAACGCAACTCATCGGCTGTGGACGCATGAAACCCGCCTTGCACATCCAATTTCGCATGTTCTCCAAACAGGATGCCATCTGGATTAATGAGATACAGGTCTGCTTCTGGAATGGTGGAGCGCAATGTGCCATCAATCATTGACGGATGACCGCCAGTGACGCGTGCAATGACATTTTGTATTGAGTTCGCGCCGGAAAACGTTGCAGATTCATCCGCCTGTAGTGAAAATCGGTCAAAGCTGTGAAATAGATTCCCGCCCACTTGTTTGCCCAAGTCTGACGTGATGTCAAAGTTTTTACCGGGCAATTCCACTCGCGCCCCTAACGTTCCATCGGTAATCACTTCGGCATGGATCAATGGGGGGGTAGATAAACAGGAGTAAAATTAAAAGAGATTGTTTCATAACTATTCACCCTAAGATTATGGTTTGATAAAACGTTGTTGCGGTTATTCTGCAAATTCTGATTCAGACAATGAGCCATGAATCCCAACTCTGCCTACAGGATTCGGTCATAACTTAAATGCGACGTTTAGATCGGAACGGTGATTTTGAGATAAAATAAACAAATAAATCAATCGCTGCCAACTATGGAGTATTTCATCATTGTATCAGTAAGTCGTGATCAAAATCAATTGCGTTATCTCAATACAGATCATTGTCTATTATTTTTAAAACCAATGGTTTATTGTTAAAAGTTGTTCTCTGATACAGGTCTAAAAGTTGCCCAGTTAAAAATCAATGTGTATCATGTAGTGGTGGATATGGTGTGATTGCAGTCACATGATGATCAAGCGCGATCCCCTAAGTGGTCAAGCGCGATCCCCTAAGTG
>DYNO01000173.1 GCA_020721025.1 Thiomargarita sp.
TTGTATCAAGAGGCTTTAAAGATTACTGAGCAAGTCTTAGGCAAGCAACATCCGTTTACCGAGTGATATTGTTGACAATCAAATTTTCTTAAAATTGTTCAAAGATGTCCCGCGTTCCGATATCGAAGTTTTGTTTCCAAATCAACAGATTCGCTTAAAATTGTTTGACAAGATTCGCCTTGCTATCACGGGTGGCGGGGCACGGTGGGCGGGATTGTCATCACGGTTACCAAGTTGGCGGCAACATTAAATCCTTGGGCGATTGCAACGGCATTGGCGGGATTGGCGGCGATTATTTTCCGGCAAGTGATGGGATTTTTTAACCTACGCACCAAGTACATGATGCGGTTGTCGCGCAATTTGTATTTCCATAATTTAGACAATAACTTGGGTGTGGTGGGGCACTTGGTGGATGCCGCGGAAGAGGAAGAATGCAAGGAAGCGATATTGGCGTATTATTTTTTGCACACTTACCGAGATATTGATTATAATCAAGGGCAATTAGATCAAGCGATTGAGATGTATTTGCGTGAAAAATATGGGGTGCGGATTGATTTTGAAGTGGCAGATGGTTTGCGTAAGTTGCGTGAATTAGGTTTATTGTTAGAGCAACCCGGTGGGATATTAAAAGTGGTTGATTTGACGCGTGCTTGCGAACTGATTGATGCACAATGGGATAATTTTTTTCAGTATCATCATGAACGATAAATAATGATGCCTATTTTGGATGACTCGGTTTAAACCTATCAGATTTCTGAAATTCAACAGATTTAAATTCATCGAGCCATCCTGACCAATACCGAATTTTAATTTTTTCCTAAACTTTCCAAATACTTCTCAGCATCCAATGCCGCCATACAACCGGTACCTGCGGAGGTAATGGCTTGACGATACACATGATCACTCACATCTCCCGCGGCAAATACGCCCGGCACACTGGTCGCGGTCGCATTGCCCTGACTGCCCCCCTTCACTGCGAGATAACCATTGTGCATATCCAGTTGTCCCACGAATAAATCGGTGTTGGGTTTATGTCCAATGGCGATAAAAATTCCATGCAATACAATATCTTGCGTGCTGCCGTTTTGCACATGTTTCACCCGCATTCCTGTCACGCCGCTGCTATCCCCCAACACTTCATCTAAATTGTGATTCCATAAAATCGTGACCTTACCTTCTTTTTCTTTCGCAAATAATTGGTCTTGCAAGATTTTTTCTGAACGCAAACTATCCCGACGATGTACCAATGTGACATGCTCGGCAATATTGGATAAATACAGGGCTTCTTCCACCGCAGTATTTCCTCCGCCAATCACAGCAACTTTTTGATTACGATAGAAAAATCCGTCACATGTGGCACATCCTGACACGCCCCGTCCACGAAACGCTTGTTCAGACGGCAACCCCAAATACATCGCTGAAGCTCCGGTCGCAATAACGAGCGCGTCCGCGGTATAACGGGTTGATTCTCCTTGCAATACAAAAGGATGCTGACTTAAATCGGCTTTGACAATATAGTCGGCAATCAATTCGGCATGAAAACGCTCGGCATGTTTACGCATTCTTTCCATTAAATCAGGACCTTGCACCCCTTCGGCATCACCAGGCCAGTTGTCAACTTCGGTCGTGGTCATCAACTGTCCGCCCTGCTCCATCCCAGCAACCAATACGGGATTGAGATTTGCCCGTGCCGCATACACCGCAGCCGTATAACCCGCAGGACCCGAACCGATAATTAATAAACGACAATGTTTAGTTTCCGTCATTTTATCGCTCCAATATGTTGTAAATTAAGAATTCTTTCGATTCCATATTATAGCGTCAATTCATGAGATAATTTCTCAGCTTCTTCCAAAGACAAGACTTTTTCCTCACCACTTTCGATGGTAACAAGTATTTGTCCAGTGACAATAATGTCAAGATGATCTTCCACATATCTTCGTAACACGTCAGAGATCAATCGCTCTACTGGAATATGTCGTTGAATAGCAATATCTTTAAACTGTGTTATCAGAGTTTCATCTAAAGTGATAGTCATCATGTCAAATTCCTCAATGAAATCAATCGACAGCTTGAGATTTAATTCTCTTCTTGCTGCAATTTCCACAAATGCGCGTACGCACCGTCTAAATTCAACAATTCAGCATGAGTGCCTCGTTCAATAATCTTGCCATGTTCCATCACTAAAATCTGCTCTGCATCCACAATTGTTGATAGGCGATGCGCGATAACCAATGTAGTATGGTGCGTTGCCACTTCTGCCAAGGCAACTTGAATCGCTTGCTCGGATTGAGAATCCAGTGACGACGTGGCTTCATCGAAAATCAGAATTTTTGGCTTTTTCAAAACTGCACGGGCAATCGCAACTCGTTGTTTTTCACCACCAGATAACTTCAAACCACGTTCGCCAACCACCGTTTCATAGCCCTTGGGCAGCGTTTCGATAAAATGATGAATATTTGCCAAAGTTGCCGCGGCGAACACTTCCTCACGAGTGGCTTGCGGACGAGCATACGCGATGTTGTAATAAATCGTATCGTTAAATAAAACAGTATCTTGCGGCACAATCCCAACCGCAGCACGCAAACTCGCTTGAGTCACGGTGCGAATGTCCTGCCCATTGATTTTAATGCTACCATCCGTCACGTCATAAAACCGAAATAACAGCCGTGCCAAGGTTGATTTTCCCGCGCCACTTGCCCCCACAACTGCGACTTTATGCCCCGCGGGAACCGTAAAACTGATTTGTTGCAAGATGTTACGTTCGACTTGATAATGAAAACTCACCGCGTCAAACGTAATTTCCCCTTCGCCCACATCCAATTGTCGCGCATTTGGGGCATCAACAATTTCTGCATGTTTATCCAATAAGTTAAAAATCAACTGCATATCAACCAACGCGTATTTTACCGAACGATACACCACGCCCAAAAAATTCAGCGGAATGAACAGTTGCAGCAGTAACGTATTGATTAATACCAAGTCTCCTAGACTCATCTCACCCTGCACCACGCCGTCGCTGGCAAGTACCATGATAAATGTAATCCCAATCGCGATAATTGCCGACTGCCCAAAATTCAGCGCGGACATTGAGGTTTGGCTTTTTACCGCAGCATCTTCCCAACCTTGCAGGGTCGTATCGTAACGTTTCGTTTCAAAAGTTTCATTGCCAAAGGCTTTGACGGTTTCATAATTTACCAAACTATCAATCGCTTGCATGTTTGCTTTAGATTCCAACGCATTCATGGTGTGCCGAAATTCCATGCGCCATTCGGTGACTGCGACGGTGAACGCCACATAAATGATCACAATTGCAAACGTTAAGATCACGAATTTGCTGTCATATCCGGTGAAAAAAATCAATCCGATGAGCAAAAATTCGACAATGGTAGGCAAGATGGTAAAAACTAAATAATTGAGAATTGAGCTGACGCTGCGAGTGCCACGCTCTAAATCGGCAGAAATTGCTCCCGTTTGGCGTTCCAGATGAAAGCGTAATGATAAATTATGTAAATGTGTCAAGACGTTATTCGACAATTGCCGCATCGCATGACAACGGACGCGCACAAAAATGACATCACGCAATTCGCTAAACAACACATTGGTGAGTCGCAATGCACCGTAACCCATTAATAATCCAAGCGGAAGCACCGCCGTCATCGGTTGCGTCACTGCCAACGCGTCCACAATATGTTTTAAAACCAACGGTACGCCAACACTGGCAACTTTTGCAATCATTAATGAAAACAATGCAAGCAACACGCGTCCGCGATATTCCCAAATGTAGGGTAAAATATCTCGCAAACTTTTGCGTCGCTCTGCTTTGGAAAGTTTAGGAATATCAGTATGTTGATAATGAATCCAAGCATCTCTCATGAGTTTTTATTCGAGGTGGGAAATGAAATGAAAAAAAGGTTCTGGGGCGGTGAAAAAATAAATTTTGTTCACACGGTAAATCACTTAACGCTTGAATAATCGTTCTTTTTCTATCTTCCAATCGCGATCTTTTTCCGTAGCACGTTTATCGAACTCTTTTTTACCTTTTGCCAAGGCAACTTCAAGTTTTGCCCGTCCCTTTTTCCAATACATCGCGGTGGGGATTAAGGCGTAGCCCTTGCGTTCGACGGCACCCAATAATTTATTTAATTCAGAGCGATGCAGCAATAATTTACGAGTGCGTTGCGGGTCGGGGTGAATGTGGGTCGAGGCGGTGGGCAAGGGCGTGATGAGACCGCCGAGCAAGAAGGCTTCGCCGTGTTTTAAAATCACATAAGAATCACGGATTTGGATTCTGCCGGCGCGCAAACTTTTGGCTTCCCAACCTTCGAGTGCCATGCCGCATTCAAAGCGTTCTTCGAGGAAATATTCAAAATGAGCGTTTTTATTTAAGCAAATCGTGCTGTTAGCGGTATTCGTTTTTTTAGCCATGATTTTTACAGTCAATGAAACAACAATGAGGTCATTGTAACGCAAATTGAGCAGAATGTCTGAGGAAAGCGAGATGGTTGACCGAGAGTTTTGGTTTGTTGTTTGATAAATTTAAGATAATCAATTGATTTCAAAAACAATATTCTGATTCAATGTTCTCACTTCAAAAATTCATTCTGTTGAACACGGCATAGTATAATGTCGCTCATTTTAACCCTTGTCATCGAGAACCGTTTTGAGTAAAAAACTAATAAAATCAACGTTAGTCGTCGGGAGCATGACTTTAATCTCGCGCATTTTAGGATTTATTCGCGATGTGGTGATCGCCCAAACTTTCGGAGCCAATGCCAGCACTGACGCGTTTTTAATTGCATTCAAAATTCCCAATTTTATGCGACGTTTGTTTGCTGAGGGCGCATTTTCACAAGTCTTTACGCCAATTCTGAGCGAATACAAGACACAACGTGCACCAGAAGAAATCAAAAGTCTGATCGATCATGTCGCGGGAACTTTGGGCGGATTGTTGTTATTGATTAGTATTGTCAGTATGTTAGCCGCTCCTTTGTTGGTATTTATTTTTGCCCCCGGTTTTATTCATTCGCCTGAAAAATTCGCTTTAACCGGTCAAATGTTGCAAATTACGTTTCCTTATCTATTTTTCATTGCACTCACTGCGTTTGCGGGCAGCGTGTTAAATACTTACGGACAATTTGCGATTCCAGCATTGACTCCCGTCTTGCTCAATATCTCAATGATTTTAGCGGCTTGGTATCTTGCTCCCTATTTTACGCAACCTATTCTCGCATTGGCATGGGGCGTATTTTTCGCCGGCGTGTTGCAACTTTTGTTTCAATTGCCGTTTTTATCTCGTTTACATCTATTACCGCGCCCAAAATTCAGTTTTAAGCATGAAGGCGTGATCAGAGTTCGTAACCTCATGATTCCAGCAATTTTTGGGGTATCGGTATCGCAAATTAATTTATTGATCGATACCCTAATGGCTTCATTTTTAGTGACTGGCAGTGTAACGTGGTTGTATTATTCTGACCGTTTGATGGAGTTTCCGGTCGGAGTGTTTGGAATGGCGTTAGCAACGGTGATTTTACCTAATTTATCCAAACGGATAGCTCAGGGCGATCATGAAAAATTCGTGCTTACTTTAGATTGGGCATTGCGTTGGACATTCATTGTGGTGATTCCGGCGACCGTTGGTTTAATTGTGATGGCACAGCCCATTTTGACCACGTTGTTTCATAAAGGTGAGTTTGATCAACAGGATGTGATCATGACTACCCGAAGTTTGATCACTTATACCGTTGGCATGTTGGGATTTATCTCGGTGAAAGTGTTGGCTTCTGCCTATTATGCGCGCCAAGATACGCGAACGCCGGTGAGAATTGGAGTCATTGCGATGATCACCAATATCTGCTTGAATCTTCTGTTGATTTATCCGCTGCAACATGCCGGTTTGGCGTTGTCAACTTCGCTGGCGGCATTGTTAAATGCGTGGTTGTTGTATCGCGGGTTACGTCAACAAAACATTTATATTCCGCAAGTTGGTTGGTTGGCATTGCTCATACGGATTGCGTTGGCAAATGTCGTGATGGCTGCAATTTTGTGGTGGGGAACGGGGGGCATGAATGCGTTGTCATGGTGGTTGGGAATGGGGACGGGCGAGCGGGCATTGCGATTGGTGCTTTGGCTAACTATCGGTATCGTAAGCTATTTTGTTGCGCTTTTTGTCTTTGGGCTGCGTGTCAATCATGTTAGTTTAAAACAAACTGCTCAGAGTTAGCCAGTTTATGCGGACTGTTACGCATAAAAAATGTGGAGCAAATTCTACTTTTAACTAACATGGGCTTGGTTCTCGCCATTAAGAGGACTTAAAAGTGCTCGTTACACGTTAGCTTTTAGTAAAAATGCTCCACACGACCGAATTATACCAGATTGCGCTTCTACAAATCAAGAACCTTACACAACTATTTCACAATGAACACTTTGATTAAATTAGGAGTTACGCAGTTCAGATTTAATTTTCAATAGATGCAATAGATTTTTTAAATAAAACAAAGAGTTCCTCGTTCCAATGCTCCGAGGCAAAATTTAAATTCCAGACTTGTTCCAATGCGCCGCGTTAAAGCCATTGACTTAAGCAAGCGTAGGGTGTATAAGCAAAGCGTCATACACCTTTGCATTCCAAATAATTCTGGTGCATGACACTGCGTTTATGCGCCCTACGGCTTGCTGATTTTATAAATGGAGTACAAATTTAAATTTGTACTCCGAAAACGCTAACTAA
>DYNO01000022.1:0-14231 GCA_020721025.1 Thiomargarita sp.
AATGATTGGCAAATAATTGACATTTAACGCTTTGCCAACCAATCCGCCTTCCTAGCTTCCTAAAACTACCCATCTCATAAGGTAGTCATTCATTGACATCATTGCCTTTTTGAAGCAATGCCCCAAGAAACCGCCCGGACATGAACGAAATAAAGCATCCGGGCGTGCTCGAAAAATACATGGTCGTCATCAATTGATACAAATCCCAAAGAATCTGTCACAATTGAGATAGTTAGTATTTAAGGTTTTGCTGAAGTAGTTGTGGTACTACCTTTGTTGCTGGTGTTCAAGCTGGTGGCAACATCTTTACCTTTCGTAAATTCTGCTGCAAAATGTTCTCTCACTGCTTCTGGATCGAAATCCAAGAAAGTGCCACCTGATTCAAAGTGTTGTACGAAAACCTTACCAATAGCATAAGTCGCAGCACCGCCCAAAATAGACATACTCATCACCCCAGCTGCCGTTCCGACACCTGGCATACCTTTCGCCGCGGACGCTGCGGACAACGCACCACTCAAGGGTAACACGCTACCCAGCAATGCACTGATCAACGATTTGCCTAAATTGCTAGTGAACTTGATGTTATACGTCTTGCTCAGGCTGTGCAACATTTTCAGTTGAATGCCGGACAATGCCACCAAATCAAACAAAGGCACTGGCACAAGGGCAGCACCCATAGAAGCGATGACATAATTCTTGATGGTGTTGTTAGAATTGCTCAATCTCTTCGCATAATCAATCGATTGGGTTTCAGTTGATTCCATATTATATCTCTTTGTCTGGTATTAGAATACTGTCAGGTGAACTTACAAGACAGCGTTTAGATGCTAGAATTTCATTCTAACACAAGAAATTTACATTGTGTGACACCAAACAAACTTCTTGCATTTTTTCTGAGATAGTATTATTCATTGAACTATCCATTTGAAATAGAATAATTTATTTTCATGAAGTGTCACCTCGCTCGCTAACCCTTCTCCATCTTCTCATTGATTTTTATATTGCATCTCTGCGCTCAAGTCTCTTATTACTAACCAGTTAAAATCTAAATGAAATTTTAAAACTGTCCGAACTGTTGTAAAATAAGCGTTGTCGGTTGTGCCAGACTATCATCGCATTTTGCTATTAGTTTGAATAGACAAAATTAATTGCTTTTCAACAAGAATACCGATGTTGTAAAATGTAAACAAGATTGTAATCAAACATCGTGGTAAAATAATAAATGATCACAAATGAATTGCTGAAACCCAGATTAGCAGGATATCTAAATCACTAACTAAGGGGGAAGAATGCCTAAATCTGTGATTCTCTGTGTGGATGATGAAGTTGTTATTTTGGATAGTTTAAAGATGCAACTCAAACGAGAATTTGGGGACAATTATTTTTATGAAATGGCAGAAAGCGCGGACGAAGCTTTGGAAATCCTAGATGAATTATCCGAAGATGAGGTCAATATTTTACTGTTGGTTTCGGACTGGCTCATGCCTGGAATGCGCGGTGATGAATTTCTAGTGCTGGTACATCAAAAATTTCCCAAAACAATCAAAATTATGCTGACCGGACAGGCAGACAGTGAAGCCATTGAACGGGCAGTTAACGAAGCAAATTTATTCCGTTGCTTGTGTAAGCCTTGGGATGGAAAAGAATTACTCAAGACAATTCGTTTGGGGTTAGAACTTGCAAAAAACAATGGCTAAACAAATTATCCTGTGTGTTGATGATGAACATACCATTCTGGACAGTTTGAAATTGGAATTGATAAAATTACTGGGTGATAGCTATATTATTGAAACGGCGGAAGATGCGCTGGAAGCATTGGAAGTCATTGAAAATTTGCTGTCGCGGGGCTATGAAATCCCACTTATTATATCAGATCACATTATGCCAGAGATGAAAGGGGATGAATTTCTCAGACGCGTACATCAAATTTCGCCGAAGACGTTGAAAATTATGCTCACAGGTCAAGCCAGTATTGATGCTGTTGGAAATGCGATCAAATACGCCCGGTTATATCGTTATATTCCAAAGCCTTGGGATGTAACCGATTTTGATTTGACCATCAAGGAAGCGTTGCACAGCTATGAACAAGAACGCAAGATTGAATACTTTTATGCGGATTTAGAACAGAAAATCGTCGAACGCACTCAAGAATTGCAAGAAAAAAATGAAATCTTATTGAAGCTAGATCAGGAAAAAAATGAGTTTTTAGGCATTGTCGCGCATGATTTAAAAAACCCACTGTCTGCGATTAAAAGCCTGTCTGGTGAAATTGAGCGTTCTATCAATAAGATACCTCAACTCCAGTTGCTCAAATTTATTCGTATTATTCAGATAGCATCCCGGCAAATGTTTAATTTAATCAATAATTTGTTCGATGTCAATGCCATAGAATCCGGCAAAATTAACATTACTTGCCAACGACTTAACCTATTGCCAATTATCCATGCTTTGCTCGAAATTTACAGCGACCGCGCCCGTGAGAAACAGATTCATCTGCACTTTTCTAGCGAGTTCTCCGAAGGTTACGTGTTGGGAGATGAAAATATTGTGCAGCAAATTTTGGATAATCTACTCTCCAACGCGCTGAAATATTCTCCGTATCATAAAAATATTTATGTTCGAGTTTACGCTTATCAAAATTGTATTCGCTGCGAGATTCAAGACCAAGGACCGGGTTTGAGTGCAGAAGATCAACAAAAGCTGTTTGGTAAATTCTCTCGCCTCACGCCACGCCCGACCGGACAGGAACATTCGACAGGTCTGGGGCTATTTATTGTCAAAAAATTGGTGGAGCGGCTCAATGCAAAAGTGTGGTGCGAAAGTCAACTTAATCAAGGGACAACATTTACCTTAGAATTTATCAAATTTTCCTAATAATTAATTGATTATAAAGTATTTTACTCTCAGGTGATGATTGCAATCTTTACAACTATTTTGCTTTTTTGTTCAAAACGTTTCTCAAAAAATATTTTTATAAACAACCTAGTTATCTTCCAACGCTGACCTATTTTTGTAAAATTATCGCATGGATGTCATCAAACTCGACAATGTGAGTAAAACTTACGCTTATTATGCCCACGGGGTGGATCGTCTGCTTGAGATTATCACTCGCAAATCTCGACATCACGCCTTTATTGCGTTGCACCCGCTGAATTTAACAATTTCTCAAGGACAAGTCGTTGGAATCATTGGTAATAACGGTGCTGGAAAAAGTACCTTATTGAAACTGATTGCCGGCACCTTGCGTCCGGACGGGGGAGGGGCAACAATTCATGGACGAGTTGCTGCATTATTGGAATTGGGAACGGGATTTCATCCAGAAATGAGTGGACGAGAAAATGTGTATCTCAGTGGTACAATGATGGGCTTATCGTTGGGCGAGATTGAGGCGTTATATCCTGAAATCGTTGTATTTGCGGACATTGGCGACTTTATGGAACAGCCGGTGAAAACTTACTCGTCGGGCATGTTTATGCGCCTAGCATTTGCTGTGGCAACGTGTGTTGAGCCAGATATTCTGATTGTTGATGAGGCATTATCGGTCGGGGATGGAGCATTTGCGCGCAAGTCGTTTAACCGATTTATGCAATTTAAACAATCAGGTAAGACGATTTTATTTTGCTCACACTCCATGTATCAAGTGGAGGCAATTTGCGACCGCGTGTTATGGTTGGATAAAGGGCAGGTGCGACTTGATGGCATTCCCAGCGAGGTGATCAGTGCTTATAACGAATTCAGTTTAAGCCAAACTCAAGCCACCGTTCCGCAACAATTCAGTCAGTTAGCTGTGGTTGCTGGGACTGCGAAAATTGACACGATTACTGTAGCCGTTGATGGTGTGCCGGGCAAAGAATTGGATGTCATCAGTCAAATCAGTGAGTTATTGGTGACGGTGAGTTTTCGTTTTGACCCGCAATTACCACCGCCGAGTGTTGCCCTCGTGTTTTTTGCCGCCGATGGTCGTATTATTAGCAGTACGGGAAGCAAACAGGACGGTTTAACATTGACACAACATCAACCTGGACAGGCAAAAGTGCGTATCAACTTTCCGCAACTTGCGCTTTTAAAAGGTGAATATTGGCTTGATGTTTATTTGTTATGCGAAAATGCGCTGCACGTTTATGATCATGCGAACACGGTCGCCAGTTTGAAAGTTCGCCAAAAAGGTCTAGAACTGGGTGTGGTGATGTTGACACATCGGTGGGAACAGATTTGATAACGCTGTTGATTCAAAATGCTGGATCGTAAATTTCTTCAAATAAAATAACAGCTTCTGAATCCACATACGCCGACTCAAAACCGTTGACTTAACAGTTACGTCCTGATCTATAATAGTAATTCATACATCTCATGTAAACAGGCTTGATATAACCGCTTTCTGGCACAATTGTGTTAAGTTGTCGCGACAGTGCGAAAGAAAGTATGTTTTTGCAAACTGAATTTAGGAGAAAATACAATGCAATTTCCGCAAGTTACTCATTTCGTTTTATTACTCTACTTTTTCGCGCCCCTTTCCCATGTTCAGGCGTATCAATGTTGGACGGATGAAAATGGAAATACTGCGTGTGGGGATGTAGTGCCTCCGCAACATTCGCAAAAGGGATTTAAAGAGGTGAATCCACAAGGGGCGTTGGTGGATCAAGTGGGACGGGCGAAAACTCCAGAAGAGATTGCCGCGGAAAAACGGGTGGCGCAACAGAAAATCAAGGATGAAGAAGAGCAGAAAAAACGTGAAGGGGAAGAACAAAAATTGTTGATGCAATTCAGTTCTGAAAATGACATTGCTGTGCAACGAGATCAGCAACTGACGACTATCGACACGGGTATTGCCATCACCGAGTCGCAAATCAATAGCTTGCGTAAAAATCTCACGGACATGGAAAAAACTTTAGATGAAATGGATGTGCATAAAATCCTGAATAAGCAACAGCGGGAAACACAACGGGCGCGCACTTCGGAAAATATCGAGGCGATTAAGCATAACATGAAGTATTTGCAAGAAAATCTCGATAGCAAACACAAGGAGCGGGATAAAGTTGAAAAAGAATTTGCTGAATATTTAGTGCGTTACAAAGACATCATGAGCCGCCGCCGCAAGACAACTTCCGAAGGAGAAACCGCAGCAGCCTCCCCATCAACTGAAGGGAATTGATTCAGAATTTTATGGTATTTGCTCATCGCAATCATTTGGACAGTTTTTTTATAATCATCTGCGAAATCAATCAGTTGAAAGCTAAATTTTAAAACTGTCTGAACGGTTGCATCAATGATGGCATTGCTAAAATATCGAAATTGTCGGGATCCAACACTTTTTATGAAAACCCATTATGATATTGTGATTGTAGGCAGTGGCATGGTTGGCAACACGCTCGCTTGCGCCCTGTTACAACAAGGTTTACACGTCGCGATCATCGAAGCCACACCCGCCCAGCCGATCTCGTTGCAAATCTTAGATTTACGCACTTTTGCGATTACCCGTGCCTCACAGCGAATTTTCACTCACATTGGTGCATGGCAAATGATGTGTGATTTACGTGTCAGCCCGTTTCAACAAATGCACGTTTGGGATGAAAACGGTAACGGGTTGATTCATTTCGATAGCACTGAAATTCACGAACCGATTTTAGGACACATTGTCGAACAAAGTGTGATACAAACTGCCCTACTTGCTCGTTTGGCACAACATGAAAATTTGACGTGGTACCGTCCCGCAAAAGTCAGCTATTTTCAACTGACTACCCAAACCATGCAATTAACGCTTGACGATGAACAGATTTTAACCACAAAACTGTTAGTCGGCGCGGAAGGGGCAAATTCCACATTACGCACCGCAGCCGGCATTCCATATCAGATGCAAGATTATGGACAGCAAGCGATTGTTGCAAATATCAAAACGTCGCTACCGCATCAACACACAGCATGGCAGCGATTTTTAAGTACGGGCCCCTTGGCATTTTTACCCCTCAAAGATGAGCATGAATGTTCTATCGTGTGGAGTGCGGATACTCCGGTGGCACAGCAATTAATGCGTTTGGATAAAACTGCATTTTTACAACAACTGACGCAAGCCTTTGAATACAAACTGGGAGATGTGCTTGAATGTGGTCAGCGGGCGATTTTTCCATTGCAACGTCGTCATGCTAAAAACTATATACAACAACGTCTTGCCTTAGTCGGTGATGCCGCACACACAATCCACCCTTTAGCGGGACAAGGGGTAAATTTAGGATTATTAGATGCAGCGACGCTCAGTCAAGTGATTGAAGATGCAAGAATAAATCATCGTGATTTTGGACATCATACTGTATTGCGACGTTATGAACGGTGGCGTAAGGGTGAAACCTTAGCGATGATGATGGCAATGGATGGTTTTAAAGGTATTTTTGCAAGTCAATCGCCGCTGCTACAATGGACACGTTCTTTTGGTTTAAATATCAGTAATATCACAATCCCAGTGAAACAACTCATGATGCGACATGCGATGGGATTAACCGGAGATTTACCCCGGATGGCAGCGCAACACTGTGAAACTTAAGGAGAAATCATGATTAATGTTATTCGCCAATGGTTCCACCATTACTTTTCTGATCCGCAAGCGGTTTTACTAGCTATTTTATTAATCAGTGGCTTAACTATCCTCATGACCATGAGCCACATGCTTGCGCCGGTGCTTGCCAGTCTTGTTATCGCTTATCTATTAGAAGGACTTGTCAAACTGCTCCAAACATGGCGAATCCCGCGTTGGTTGGCGATTTCGATTGTATTCTCGCTATTTTTTACCCTCATGGTATTTTTAATCTTGGTGCTGCTCCCGATACTTTCCTATCAATCGAGTCAGTTTATTCTGCAAGAATTACCCAATATGACCATACGGGGACAAGAATTATTGATGCAATTACCACAGCATTATCCTGAATTCGTATCGCCGGCTCAAATTGACAACTTGCTTAATTCCATCCGCACCGGTGTGAAGGATTTCGGACAATTTATTTTGTCTTATTCGCTTGCCTCGATTCCCATTATTATTACCCTAGCGATTTATTTAATCTTGGTGCCGCTATTGGTATTTTTCTTTTTGAAAGATAAAGAAATTTTGCTCAAGTGGCTGGTCAGTTTTCTCCCCAAGGAACATGCGATTGCGAAAAAAGTGTGGCAGGAGACCGACATTCAAATGGGAAACTACATTCGCGGCAAGGTGAATGAAATTTTCATCGTGGCGATGTTTACCTATATTCCATTTGTTATCATGGAGTTGCATTACGCACCGTTATTGGCAGTATTGACAGGTTTATCGGTCATTGTGCCGTATGTGGGTTCAATTATCGTGACGATTCCGGTAGTATTGGTCGCGTATTTTCAATGGGGCTTGGATTCAAGTTTTTGGTGGTTAATGGGAATATACGTGACGATTCATGTACTTGACGGAAATATTTTAGTGCCGATTTTGTTCTCGGAAGCGGTGAATTTGCATCCGGTTGCGATCATTGTGGCGGTTTTGGTATTTGGGGGATTTTGGGGATTTTGGGGGATTTTCTTTGCAATTCCACTGGCAACGTTGGTGAAAGCCCTGTTGAATGCGTGGCCCCGCGCTCCTTTGAAAGAAAAATCATCAAGTTGACCTGCCAATACGTTTGGAATTTATCTTTTAACTAATCAAATTTAGTTTAAAATCCAAGAGTTGTTGGAAATGATAAAAATCTTTATCTTGGGTATAAACTGTAAAATCATGGCAATAGGCTACAGCACATAATAAAAAATCAGTGTTTGAGCCTTGTATCCCATGACTTCGACAATGATTATAAAATTGGGCAGCGGTTTCAATCTCAGAAATTGAGACTGGATAATCGGGGAACGCACGTAATTTTAAACGGATACGTTCAAATTGGGTTTCGTGCCGAATGCCGGATAATATTTCCTGACGAATAGCACCCAGCATGATAATCTTTCTCTGTTGAATCAGTTGGTTCAATTGCGTGGTGATTGAGGGAACCATTGAGTTATCTCGCCGCCGTAGCGCATAAGACCAAACACAAGTATCGACTATGATGCTCATCGGATTCCGCGTTGTTTTTTATAATCATAGTCTTCTACAAAATCAATCGTCCCAAATTCTTGAATAATGCTTTGTTGTTCAAGATATTGAATGTACATTTCAACTGCTTTTTCAACAGTATCTTGTAAATTTTGGTGATGTCCAAGTTGTTGCGCTTGCATCACCTTGTTTTCATCACGAATTTCTACATGAATCATTGCGATGACTCCATTTCAGAGATTATAATGGTATTATTCAGCAGTTAGATTGTAGCACAAGAAAGCCATCTCTCTAAACAGAATATCGTGATCTTAAATCTTTTTTAACATGTCAAACGCAGGTGTCCCATGAATTATCCCGTCAGTGATCTTAAAAGTGCTTATCGTGCGTGTAATCCGAATACGCCACTTCCAGTTGAAGATGAACGTTACATTGATCTGTCGCGAGTGCGCGGTGAAGATCAAAACTTTGTAGATGCCATTGCTAAATCCATGATTATGGCATTGAAAGACTCGTCTCAAAGGTATTATCGGCAATTGGTCACTGGACATCGTGGTTGCGGCAAATCAACGGAATTATTGCGTTTACAGGCACGTTTGCAACAAAATGGGTTTTTCGTGGTGTATTTTGATGTCGAATCACTGTTAAACTTAGGTGATGTGAGTTATATTGATATCTTATTGTTGATTGCGCGCCAAGTTGAGACAACCTTTCGTGAGCAAAAAATTCAACTGAATCAAGCCTTGTTAGAAGATATTTTTCACTGGCTTGCAGATACGACGATTACTAAAGAGAGACAGAAAGATTTACACACGGAAACCGCGGTAGAAGCTGAAACTGGGGTAAAAATTCCGTTGATTGGTAAACTATTGGCGCGTTTATCAGCGGGAGTGCGTAGTAATGAAATTGAACGCCAAGAAATTCGGCAAACGTTGCGCAGAGAATGGGATATCTTTATCCAAAAGTTCAATACGTTATTGGAGCAAGCCCGTTTCAAGGTCAAGCAAGGTGGCTACCATGATTTAATTGTCATTGTTGATGGTTTGGAAAAGATGTTTTATGAACCGATTCGTGATAACGCGGGCAATTTGACTGGCGAATCAACGCATTCGATGTTGTTTGTGAAACAAGCCGATCAGTTGATGGTGCCAGCATGTCATCTGATTTACACCGTACCCATTTCGTTACTATTTAATCAGAATCTTGCGAATGCGTTCGATATTGATACGCCGGTGGTCATTCCGATGGTGAATCTCAAAAAAGTCGAAGGCGTGCAGCAACTCACAGTGTTGTTGGCGAAACGAGTTGAACTTGAACAGGTGTTTGAAAATGAAGCCTTAGTTGAAAGATTGGTGAAAATGAGTGGCGGGGCAGTGCGAGATTTGATGCGTTTGGTGCGCATGGTGTGTATTAATGCAGAAACGGCTCAAATTCAAACAGATGATGTAGAAAAAGCGGTGCGTTCGTTGGTTCGAGAATATGATCGCTTGATTCAAGAAAAGGATATTGACGCATTGCGGGCGGTTTTCAACAATAAACGGGTGACGGGCGACGAGAAATATGCGCGGTTGTTACATAATCGAGTGATTCATGAGTATCAAAACGGCGAGCGTTCAGCAGATTTGCATCCCGCAGTACAGCAAGTGACTTGGGCAATGAAACTGATTGAATCAACATGATAGCCGAGACAGAATTACAAGAATTGTGTCGTGCTTTGGAACTGGGCGAGGGCTGTTTCGCGCTGCATTTTGTGGTGTGCAATACGCCAGCGATTTATCCTCCCTTGTTGGAAAGTGTGCGTGCCGCATGTCACCCCCCGATTTATCCGTGTACCATTCCCCGTGATCTGGATACATTGATTGATGTGTGGTTGAGTGAACAGGTGCGTGACTTGCCGCCCAATGCCGTGATTTTTTTGTATGGCTTGGCGGATTTGTTGGCAGTGCCACAGCAAGATGAGGCGGGTTATCTCAAGCGACACAACATCTTGCAACAATTGAATTGGCAACGCAATGCGTATCAACGGTTACAACGTCCGCTGGTGATTTGGGTGCGTAGTGAGGCGATGCGATTGATAGCGTGTTATGCGTCTGATTTTTATGATTGGCGCACCGGCGTGTTTGAATATCATCCACCATCAGAACAACGTCATGAAATCATTCAACAAAACTTGGTTGGCTTTGATCGGGAATGGACTGCGTTACATGGATTATCGTTGCTAGAAAAACAGCGTTGGTTGGGCGTGTTACAGGGGTTAATTGATGAATTAGCGACTGCTGAAACTCCCGCCGAGCAGCAAATGTTAGCGAAATTATTGAATGATCAGGGTGAGTTATATCTTTCTCTAGGAGAATATCAGTTAGCCAAACCGTGTTATGAAGAAGCCTTGGTAATTCGTGAGCAAGTATTGGGTAAAACCCATCAAGATGTGGCAGAAACTCTCAACGATCTCGCTCATTTATATGAATCGCAAGGTGAGTATGATAAAGCCTTATCCCTATATCAAGAAGCACTCAAAATTTTGACTCAATCATTAGGCGAAAATCATCCCCATACCAAGAGAGTTGCTAAGAATTTACGTCAACTGCAAAAATATTGAAGTAGAAATCATAGATAAATTATAAAAATATTGGAAGCTGGAAGAGGATTTAATTGAAATCCAGAGCCAAGTGGAAAAAATCGTTGAAGTAAGTGCTTATGAGAATTACAAATTTTCCAACTGGCGATGGCAAAGGGATGTTGTTTGGTTGATTGCAAGAGGGATTAATGCTTATCGTTGGAGCGGCGTGGAAATTGCCTATGTCTGCAAAAATATTGACTGATCAAGCCACAGTTGCCCATCCTGCGATACAACCCCCAAATTAGACTACAATAAACCGCATCATTGAACACTTGCCACGCACTGAATAGATAGGTGAATAATGGAATTTTTGCAAATTCTACTGATAGAAGAGGATGCTCAAGAATATCTCCATGTACGACAATTTTTAGAAGGAAAAGTCGATAAACATCATATAGATTGGGCTCCGAATTATGAAAATGCACTAAAAATGGCGAGATTGAACACCTATCATGTCTATTTAGTAGGTTGCTATGTACATCACAGAAAACAAGAAACTTTTTTGCGATGGCTCTACGAATACGCGACAGTGCCCATTATCCTACTGGTAAAATTAGAAGTCGATATTGAAGAATTATTGATAGATAGATATAAAACTGATTATATTCTCAAAGATCAATTAAATTGGGAAGTTTTACAACGCTCTATGCGTTACGTGCATAAATTAATTGATTTTCAGCAAGTGGAAAAAAAATACCGAATGGCATTTAACCACAGCTTTGAATTCATTAGCTTACTCAGTCCCGACGGTGTCATTGATGAAACCAATCAAACGACGCTAAATTTCATCTCGAATCGCAAGTCGTTGGTAGGTAAGTTTTTTTTAGATTCCGCCTGGATGACTCCGGCAAACCAAACCCCATTTAAAAACGCGCTATCCCAAGCCATGCGAGGCAATTTTGCGCGACTCGAAATTGATGTTCCTTGGCAAAATCAAGAAACCTTATGTCTCGATTTCTCCTTCAAACCCGTGAAAGACAGTCAGGGAAAAATTTTATGGATTATTGCCGAAGCCCGCGATTTGACCGACCGCAAGCGCATTGAACAAGAATTTAACCACGTCGCGCTGCACGATCAATTGACCGGATTGCCCAATCGCCACTTGTTCATGGAGCATTTAGAAGCAGCGGTTGCCAAGTCACACAAGGATCAAAACTACCATTTAGCCGTGCTATACATGGACTTAGATCGGTTCAAAATGATCAATGACAGTCTCGGACATGACATGGGGGATTGGTTATTGATGGAAATCTCACAACGCTTGCATGATTGTTTGGGCGAAGGCGATATTTTGGCACGGGCGGGCGGCGATGAATTCGTGATTTTGCTGGATAACATGAAAAATCATAATGAAGCGACCCTGTTAGCGATTAAAATTAATGAAGAATTGGCGCGCCCCTTCAACGTGGATAATTATAAAATTGCCGCCGCTGCCAGCATTGGAATCACCTACAACACGCGCAGTAAAGATGCCGCCGATTTATTGCGTGAAGCTGACACGGCGATGTATCATGCGAAAATGATGGGAAAATCGCACCACACCACATTTTGTCAAGAAATGCACACCGCCGCGCTGTCCCGCTTACAAATTGAAACCGAATTGCATACGGGCATGGCACAAAACAAATTTATCCTGTTTTATCAACCACAAACTGAATTAGTGTCTGATGAATTGGTCGGAGTCGAATCGCTGATCCGTTTTCAACATCCTACCAACGGTCTGATTTTTCCACGAGATTTTATCCCCATTTTAGAAGATTCCGGCATTATCATCAAGTTAGGCGAATGGATTTTGCAAACAGCGTGTCAACAATTGCGAACGTGGTTAGATCAAGGACTGACGATTGCAACGGTTTCTGTCAATGTCTCAGCGCATCAATTTCGCAGCAAGTATTTGATTAATATGGTGGCAGAGGCTCTGGCAATGGCAAAATTAGAACCACATCAGCTCGAATTGGAACTGACGGAAAATTTACTGCTTGAAGATACCCCCTTAGCAGTGAAAACTTTGCATCAATTCAAAGACATGGGCATTCGAGTGACCATTGATGATTTTGGTATGGGCTACGCATCGCTCAGTTATTTAAAGCGTTTTCCGGTCGATGGTCTGAAAATTGACAAATCTTTTATCAAGGGCATCAACACCTCTGTGCCTGAGGATATTGCGATTATTGTGGCAACGATTGACATGGCGCACGCGTTGGGACTCAAGGTGATTGCCGAAGGAGTGGAAACGGTGGAGCAACGGGATTTTTTGCGCGATCATGGTTGCGATTATGCCCAAGGTTATTTGTATGCACCAGCGATGCAACAGTCTGATTTATCAAGTTGGGCGCGGCAATATCGTCGAGTTACTCGCAATCGTCTTGGCGTACCGAGTTTGTAATTTCATCTGGAGCCATCCATTTGATTTGATAAAGATCATGTCGTCGATCTTTGAGATTTTGCACCGTTCCCGTATTTCTCGCGGCATCCAGCGTATTTAAACATAAATCTGCCATGATCACCGCTTCCACATTGGGCGTGGTCTCTGCGGCAATTCCATCTCGTGCAAATGGAAAATCGCACGGTGTTAAAATACAACTTTGTGCATATTGCATGTCCATATTGACCACATTGGGAAGCTGCCCCACATTGCCCGCCATCACGATATAGCATTGATTTTCAACGGCTCGCGCCTGAGCACAATAACGCACTCGCAAATAGCCTTGTCGTTCATCAGTACAAAACGGTACAAAAATAATCATCGCGCCTTGATCAACCAGATGTCGCGCTAATTCAGGGAATTCAACATCATAGCAAATCAACACGCCAATTTTCCCGCAATCGGTGGCAATCACTGGTAATTCATTTCCCCCGCGCACCTGCCATGTTTCGACTTCGCTTGGGGTGGGATGAATTTTCGCTTGTTGATGAATAGCACCATCTCGCAAAAAAATATCGCTTTGATTTTCAACCCGATCCGAACTCACTCGCCGAGGATGGGCACCGCCAATAATGTTGATGTGATACTGTAAAGCCATATCTTGCAACGCTTTTTTCAATAGCTCAGTGTCATCGGTCAATTTCGCAATGGCTTCATCAGGAGTCAAGGGCTGGAAAGATAACAATTGCAACGAGAAAAACTCTGGAAATACAATAAAATCCGCCTGATAACTCGCCCCCACCTTGACGAAATATCGCACCGTGTCTAAAAACTCTTCAACCGAGTAAATGCGTTTTTGTAAATATTGCACCGCTGCAACTCGAACTGTACCGGCGGGTTTCATTGGCTAATCCTTTGAATAATCTCGTTCTTTTGGTTTGGTGACATCGCCCGCCTCCCAACTTTTTGTCGTTTGAGTTTTAAGCGGTTTTGTCGTAGAACTTTTAGTTTTTTGGGGGGGGGAAACACTATTCCAAGTATTCACCGGGGATGTGGTTGTCGCGGTTTCCCAAGTATTTTTGGGCTTTGTTTTTGACACCTTGGAGATTTTTGAAGGCGGCTCTTCATCATCAGGACTTGAATCGCCTGTTGATTCTTCTGGAATACATTCCGTGAGATAGCGTTCAGCGGGGAATTTACATATTTTATCTTTG
>DYNO01000022.1:14331-24739 GCA_020721025.1 Thiomargarita sp.
TGGAATACATTCCGTGAGATAGCGTTCAGCGGGGAATTTACATATTTTATCTTTGCGATATTGGGCGAGTACCGTTAATGATAGCAGTAGCAAGGTAATGAATGCCACAGGTAACACCGCCTTACGCACCAAATTTGCGCCAATGTTGCCCACGTATGAAAGGATTGAAAAAATTCCATACGATATGATGACGATAGTAACCAAGACAACCAATGATTTAGATAAACCTTCAAGAGATGTGTCTATGAAAATCTGTTGGAGAAAGTCCACTGTCCAATCCCAACATTCAGTGCAGTTATTTTCAAACATGAGCATTCTCGAAAGATTACAAAATCAGCGGATTATTGAACGTGTTGTCAATAGATTAAAACTATTTTTATCTGTAAAATCAATAAGTTGAAATCCAAATTTTAAAACTGTCTGAACGGTTGATCAGGGTAATGAGTGAGATTAAATCAGGGGGGATAGTTAAATTTTGTTGTTTAATCAAACTTTTATTTGAGTCAACATCATCGCCGCAATCATCCCGCTGATCATACCAAAAATAAATGCGGCTGTCATTAACACCGGGAGGAGGTGAAAAATGCCGTCATGGTGAATAAATAGTTGATAAGCAACGATAAATTGAACTAACATGTGCATCATTGCCGCTGCCACGCTGTAACCCAAGGCACTGCACCCCCGCCCCGGCAATTGTGCTAATAAAATCAAGCAACTGGTACTGGCTAACGCGCCGCTTAAACTCATGATAAAAGTTGGAGATAAAAAGGTGCCAATCAGTAAACTCCCCGCGATTACGCGCAACAAATTCACCCAAGCTGCGATTTTCCATCCAAATTTTACCAACACGACAATTGTAATCACGTTGGCTAATCCCGGTTTCACGCCCGGCAACGGCGACGGTAACGCACTTTCGGCAATGTGAATGGTGATCGCCAACGCAGTAAACCATGCAATTCGATGGTCATCCCGGGTGGTTAGCATCTGCATTTATAAAAAACCTTTGCGTTTGAACCAGATGAATAAGGTCGCGGTAATTCCTAACATGATGAGCCACACGTAAAAGTAACCATATTGCATTTCGAGTTCGGGCAGATAGCGAAAATTCATGCCGTAAACACCGACAATAAACGTGATGGGCATGAAAAAAACTGAGAAAACGGTTAGCACCCGCATCACTTCATTGGTTCGATTTGAGGTCAGCGAGACGTGTAAGTTAAGCAAATGATTGACATTTTCTGATAATTGTTCCGCGATAAACATCAATCGATGAGTATCGTCTTTAATATTTTGCAACAATGGTGTGTGTTTTTCGGACACGGTGTTTAATTTTGCTAATACTTCTAGGGCAAGATGCAACATCCGTTGATACACTGAAATTTTGCGGCGTAATAGGTAGATTTCTTGAAAACTGAGGTTAAACCCTTTGATTTTACGCATGAAAATTTTATTTTCAATTTCATCCAGCATTCCTTCCGCAGTATCCAATGGAACTTCATACGAAATGGAAATCGCTTGTAGTAGGTCGCATAGAATTTGAAATTGTGTTGGGGAATCTAATGCGTTAGTTTGCCATTTCTGAAGAATTTCAGTGAGATAATTTAATTCAACTCGATGGACGGTAATTAAAAAGTTGCTGCCCCAGAAAATCGCTAATTTGCGGGTCAAATCAAGCACATTACTTGCGTTTAATCGAGCTTTTTCATCGTAACCTCTTGCAATTATAAAGAATATATCGCCGATTTTTTCGTATTTTGGCAAGTGATTGGGTTGTAAGCAATCTTGAATTGAAGTCAGGTGAATTGCGTAGGTTTTTGCCAGTTGTTGCAATTCTTCACGTGAGGGTAGCACTACGTCTATCCATTTGAAATTATTGGTTTCTATGACAGTGTTGATCATGTTATTCTTGATGGCAGAGAATTGTTGAAACGCATCAATGGCGGTGGCGGTGGATAATTCACGCTTCTATTTATTCTCAATAGGATTCTGATTCTGCTAGGGAAACCAAGAGTGCGGCTAATTCTGCGCCCACTTTTAAGCCAACTGCCATGTATAACAAGGGTAAACTGCCTGCGGAGATCAGTTCTCCCACAGTTCCTACGCCGAACAAGGGGGCGAGAAAGTGACCTTGATTCAACAGGGCGAGTAAGCCAACCACGATAAATGTGATGCCGGCAAATCCTTCAATGATACTGCTGGTTCGATGATCGAGTGAATTTCCTACGGAAGCAAGCACGGGTAGAAAAAATGCGACGGCTAAAATCGCGCCTCCTTGAAAACCTCCGCCGGGAGTCAGGTGTCCGTGAATAATGATGTAACTTCCTGTTATGATGAGAAATGGGAATAAGACGAAACTTGCTGTGCGTAATATGAACCCAGCTTGAGGCGTGGTATTGATCCGTCCTCGTCCCAATACCATGCCGGCGGCGGTGGCAGCGACAAATAAAATGGTTAATTCGCCCAACGTGTCTAAACCGCGATATGCCAAGACGATGGATGTGACGATGTTGGCAGTGCCTATTTCCGCTGGGGCAATTTTTAGAATTTCCGCGCCCACCCGTCCCGTATCCAACGGTAAACTTTTGATCACGCTGGCTAATAGTAAACCTAATCCAATCAGAAAAATTAAACTGGTCAATTGACGTAAGTTCATTTCGCGTTCTTCCTGTTGTTGCAATCATTTGGATGGTTTTAAAACTTTTGTCTGAATCGTGGTTTTCCTAATCAGACAAAACATTCTGAAACTGCGTTTTATCTAAAAAATGATTCTCACGGGTGATTTTATCAAAACCATTGGGATAATTTATCACGCGTGGGTTGGTGCACTACCCCTTTTTCCGTGACGATAACATCCACAAGTTCGGCGGGAGTAACATCAAAAACGGGATTCCATACCACCACATGATTTGCTGCAATGCGTTGACCATGACAGGAAACGACTTCAGTATCTGGACGTTGTTCAATTTCAATACTGTCACCGCTGTCTAATGTCGCATCAAGGGTGGAAATCGGCGCGACCACCATGAATTTTACACCATGATGCCGGGCTAATACCGCTAAACTGTAAGTGCCAATTTTATTTGCGACATCCCCATTCGCAGTAATCCGATCCGCACCCACAATCACCCAATCAATTTTACCCCGTTGCATCAAACTGGCAGCCACACTGTCGGCAATTAACGTGACAGGAATATTTTCTTGCATCAATTCCCACACGGTTAATCTTGAACCCTGCCACCACGGACGCGTTTCGTCAGCATACACTTGTACAACCTTGCCCGCCGCATAACCACTACGCACCACGCCCAATGCGGTGCCATAACCGCCCGTTGCCAACGCCCCCGCATTACAATGGGTTAATACGCAACAGTTTTGAGGCAATAATGCCGCGCCCAATTCGCCCATCTTATAGTTCGCGGCAACGTCTTCTTGATGAATTTGTTGTGCTTCTGCCAATAAGATCGGCACGGGATCGTTGCTGATATGGGCAAAATTACTTTCCATGCGTTGCAATGCCCACATCAAATTGACAGCGGTTGGGCGGGCTAAAGCCAATTGTTGCAATGCGGGTTGAATCAGCGAGTGCCAACGTTGCGGATTTTGTTGATAAGCTGTTTTTGCTGCCAAAACAACCGCATAAGCCGCAGCAATCCCTATCGCCGGCGCACCTCGTACCACCATGTCTCGAATCGCTTGTGCCACTTCAACAGCATCATCAAACGTGAGAAAAATCTGTTCATGCGGTAACTTGCGTTGGTCAAGTAGTTGTAATTGTTGATCTTGCCAGATGATGGCACGAATAGAATCTTGTTGTAAGTTCATAATGATGCGATGATGGATAGAATGGAAGTGAGATTATATTTTAAAATCAATTAGTTGGATGCAAAAAATCTGATACACCACGTAAAATTCTACTAGATAGGGATTCAGTAAAGTCAATCCATTTTAAACAGTTTAGCAGTTCTAAATGGTTTGGTGAATCAAACATGATTTTTTGATGATTGGGAACTCCCAGTGATAATTTAGGAGAATCAAACCTAATTGATTTCACAAGAATCATTTCTCAGTTTTAACGGTGTCCATACAACCGATACTCAATAAAATCATCCAGCGTATCGAATTGCAGAAATGGATTGTGAGAAATTTGTTCTTCCATCGTGGAAAATGGCGTGATCCCGTAGTTATGTCCGGGATAAATAATGGTTTCTGGAGGGCAATTGTTGCGAAGTCGTTGTAATGAATAGAACATTTGCTTGGGATCACCGCCCGCCAAATCACACCGACCACATCCAGATACAAATAAAGTATCTCCCGTCAAGAGAGAATCTCCCAGATGAAAACAAGCCGACCCTGGGGTGTGTCCGGGCGTGTGCCAGATTTTAATCTCTGTTTTTCCTAAAAAAATCGAATCGTTATCTTGGTGTAACCGAAACATTTCTGATCGCTTTCCCCAAAAATTTGCTTCAGCTTCCAACAAATGTACCTCAGCATGACAGTGAGAGAGCAATTCATCAAGATTATTAACGTGGTCGTAATGGCTGTGAGTTAATAAAACTTGACTGATTTCAAAACAATGATTTTCGCAGAAACGCAGCAGTTTATCCACTTCCCACCCCGGATCGACTATCGCAACATGGTTGGTGCTATAATCTTGAATAATATAGACAAAATTTTCCATTCGCCCTACTTCTAAGGGATGGATTGCGAAAGTTTCAACAGCGATGGTCATGAAATCTCCCTTGATGAAAATTTTTATTAACTTTTGAGTATAGCATATTTTCAGAAATTTTCATATAGGTAGTTGCACGCATTTACAGATTATTTGCAACCCACTACAATGTGTCCAATGAGACTCGTAGAGAGTAATCATCAAAAGTTTATTTTCGCAGGGTGTATCTGGCTTCCTAGTTGTCGGGTGCGTCCTGCGATGATTTTACCGAATTTTTCAGTCCATTTTAGTCCAGATGTGTCGTTAAGGTGCTTAAACTATTTTTGCCGTAAGTCCCGACGAGCTTCAGCGGGACTATAATCGCCCGTAATAGTAACGTAAGACTTGAGCAATCAAGCAGTTGCGAAAATAGTTTGATACGACGGGAATATCACTGATAATCATTCTCATTCTCTTTGTTAGTGATTGTCAATGGTTTAGAAGCTGTTAGCTTAGGACTCAAGCATCATTTAAGTTAGGTGACGTAAGTATTTGAATGATGTTTAAATTTGTTGCTGTCGTGGAAAAAAATGATCATCAATCCCAGAGAGCGAAAACCAAGCACTGAGATTGATTGAACATTTTCTGTTTTAGCGTTGCCAATGTATTCAAAAGTTTGGCGGTTTCCCGCGATTGCTGACTTTTGACCGTCATTTTTTGGTTAAAATAGACTACCAAGGTTTTTTAACAGTCAAGCCCGAATATATACCTGAATAATAAAGAATTCCATTTGCCAACTTCCCTAGCTGTGGATTGATTTTCTTTGAAGTTGGTATCGAATTAACCCAAGTTCATGACCACTCATTTTAAGTTGCTAGACCTCTCAAGTTGATATTTGAGGGGTCTTTTTTTCGCCGCGCAAATACAATCCACCCGCAACGATGACAACCATTAATAATTTTACTACATTACCGCTGTTTGATATTTTGAGGGGAGAAAATGAAGGAAATCTGGTAAGAGATAAGCAGGAATAAATCGTGTCAAACAGATTTTATGCAGATTTTGGTTGCTTGAAGTTGGATATGTGCAACGCAGGTGCAATCTATTTTCGGTCACAAGCAGTTGACAACATGATATCCAACGGCAAACGGAAAATCTTGAACATTTGTAACGTTTACCAAAATATTCAATATTTTCATTCGGATAAAGAACCGTCCACAGTTATGATGAACCGGATGGAATACACTGCATAATTCAATCTTTGGAATCACAACTCTGAGAATTGCTAGGGTAAGCCTCTGTCAATGCAGCGAAAAGTGAATCACGCTTGCCATTTTCACCGAGCGAACGAATGTCATGAATCCGCCACGCGCCCCTTTCTAACACCACATCGAAAAAAATACTTTTCTTTTCCTCAAGACTGATAAAGGTCGCTTCTACGGTTGCTTTTTCTTCTTCCTGTTGCACCATTTTGATATTGAGTTTTTTCACCTCACCATCTTGACCGTCAATGAACGGATCGTAATCCAACACACCCACCTCGCCTTTTTGTTCTTTCACACAATCATCGGTTTTCACCAATTTGGCGAAGGCAGAGCTGAACAATTGATTGAGATGAGGCGCGTCAAGAGGAGATAACTCATTGTTATCATTGGTGACAATCCGGTAAACTTCCGTCACGGGAGCTAACGCGTCGTTACTCATGTCCATTTTTACGTGGAGTGTTTCCGTGGCAATTGCAAAGATCGAATGAGGATAAAACGACAGCAAGCATCCCAACAATACGCTAATTTTTATGACATTCACAAGCGTTCCTCCCATGAGAATTACGTTAAAATCAAACGATTAACCTATTTTTAGTGAATACGTTGCCAACCGTTAAAAACGAATATAACTTGATAATCAATGACCTTCCGCAGTCATTTTCTTTAACCGCTGTTCTGCCAAACGTGCTGCCACTGTTCCCTGATAATCACTGCGCACCCGTTGTAATAATTCCCGCGCTCTCACGAATTCTTTTAATTCATAGTGTGAAAAGCCAATTTTGAGTAACGCATGAGAATATTTCGGGCTTTGCGGATGATTCATCAATAACGTGTTAAATGCCTTGATTGCGCCGCTGTAATTTTTCACAGCATAATACGATTCGCCCAACCAATATTGTGCACTATCAGCATTTTTACTCTGCGGATAGCGTTGCAAAAATTCTTCAAACCCTATAACGGCTTGTTGCTCATTGCCTTCATCAACCCATTTCATCAATTTTTGATAGTGCTGTTCTTCCGTTTCCGCACTTTCAGTATATTTGGGGGCTGTTTCCAATGGAGTTGTTGCGGTTGCAGCAGAAATGGATTCCCCAGCCGGTTTATTTTCAGTCGCTATTTCTTTTTTAACTTCAGTCACTTCTTTTGCAGCGGTCGTAGGATTCGGATTTTTCGCAGCTTTTGCAGGCGTTGTCTCGGCGATTGTTTTCGTGTCTTTAACTTCGGGAGGGACGGCAGCTGTTGTGCTTTCAACTGCGGGAGGAACAGGCGTTTGTAATGCTTGCAATCTTTTATCCATATCCAAAAAGATATCTTGCTGCTGTTTTTGCACCTGATCAATTTTATGTACCAAGACCTCATTATCCCCGCGCAACTTCTGAATTTCCTTCTGCTGCTGCGAAATTCTATCCTCTTGATCTAACAAAACATCACGCAACTGGTCTAATTGCTGACGTAACTGTAATACATCCTCTTGTGAACTCATTTCTGTGGGTTCGATAGACTCAAGCGGTTCTGCCGATACGGTCAGAGCCCCACATAAGCACAAGTATATAAAGAATTTTTGCAGCAGCATAACCTAACCTCGTCTAATTTTGGGGATAAGCCAATTCTACCCGACGATTTTGTTGCCAAGCAGATTCGTTGTGTCCCGGATTCACTGGCATGGTTTCGCCATAACTCAAAACATTCATCTGATCGTCGTTCACACCGAACAATTTCAGCGTATTTTTAGCAGAGTTGGCGCGCTTTTCACCCAATGCGTAATTGTATTCCAATGAACCGCGTTCGTCTGCATGACCTTCAAGACGGATTTTTGCACTATTACTTTTTGCATATTGGGCATGTTGTTGCAACACTTCACGGTCGCCGGCGCGAATATCGTACTTGTCGTAGTCGAAATGAATGACCTTAGTCGCAGGCATCCCATATTTACCACTGACAGACGCGTCATCCATCCCATTGGTACGGGCACGATCATCTTGTAATACGGGGGGAGCGGTAAATGCCCCTTTATCTCCCGCAGCATCAGCGTTTTTTTCACCGCCTTTCGAGCTACAACCGGCAAATGCCAACGTCACCAACATTAACACCAAGTACCATTGTTTCATCAACGTAACTCCTTAAATAAAATTTACACAATACTGTGAACAGTTTTTATCATCTGTAAAATCAACCAGTTGAAAACCTAGATTTCGTTTTTCCATCGTTTAAAATTGCCGCGAAATCTTAAAACTGTCTAAATTATTGTCGTATTGACACCAACAAAATTGTTGTTAGGAGACTATTATATCGAATTTTGTTCATTTATACCACACGTCTGTCTCTTAATTGCAACACTCGAAACTGAACGATTGTTTGATCAAGTGGTATTGGTTGGCAATCTTTCAGACAGATTTTTTTGTTATCTTCCATAAAATCAATAGATTAAAAACAGTCATCTGGTTTGCTTGCCCGTCAAAATCTGAAGTAAAACTTTTAAAACGGTCAGCTTAAAGCAGGCGAATAAAATTTTCAAAAGTTGATTTTAAATAGGGACAACGGGCGCAGATGGGGTGCGTTTTACCTAAACCCAGTAAACCAGTGCGGACTTGCTGTGCCATTTCACCGTTCCATAAGGT
The DNA here is from genome assembly GCA_020721025.1 of Thiomargarita sp. Lineage (GTDB taxonomy): Bacteria > Pseudomonadota > Gammaproteobacteria > Beggiatoales > Beggiatoaceae > DYNO01. Next base: position 22,863 of record DYNO01000022.1, read on the forward strand.
ATCGAGCGGCGTATCATACAAATTTCCCGATTCAATATACAACGGGGGATTGGCTTCAATCGCGGTACTACAACATAGGCGAACACTGCCATTCCATTTAACCATAAATAATTCAAAAGGTTGATGACATCCTTGCTCTTGATTAAAATTGGGCACTTGTACCCCAACCCCCAACTCTTTGCCACGCGCCACCGCCTGTTCAAATCGTTGCAATGCGTGTTCTTTGTGTAAAAATAACGATTCTGGAATCAATATCGTATTGAAAACTTTGGCAAGTCCGACAAAAATGTCAGTAAATCCATGTTCTACAGCCAAATCGACCAACGCAGGCAATTCATCAATATTGACACGACTCGCGGTGAAACTAATACTGAGTCTGGGCGCGGGCAAATGACGTTCCACACTACGATCCCGTAATTGTTTGACATTTCTAAGAATTGTTTTTAATGATGCAGTACGAGTGTGTTGTATCGTAGCTTCCGTCGCGCCATCCAAACTGATGATAAGTCCATGAATTCCTGCGTCTAAAATTATATCGGCAATTTTTGGACTCAAGGTAGTGCCATTATTAAACATTGCCATCTGAGGATTAAATTGACGCATAAATCCTAGAATTTGCTTAAAATTAGGCGACAATACCGCTTCCCCATAGCCCAGTAAACTGACAAAACTTGCACGCTCCAAGTAGGGACGTAAAATTTCCATCAAGGCTAAGGGCGTGTCACCAATCTGATTTTTATCATTATCCCAATAATTACGAGCACATGTTGGACAAGATAAATTACAACGGTTAGTGGTTTCGATGTTAATGCTGATGGGTGTTGCACGCATTTGGCTGCATTTCTGAGTAACATCCAAATGATAAAGTTGGTTATTAACATTTTTGAGAAAACTGAGGTGCGTTTCAAGATCAAGCGACCCAGCGACAGGAAGAGTAAAAATCTGAACGATATCTTGTTGATCTAGCGTAAAAATAAGTGGAAGATTTTGATCGGTTAACCAAGCATTGGGAATGATGCCAATAAATCCTTGTACATAGGGATAATTTGGATAGGCGGCAACCACATCAGGACGCTCAACACGTTGTAATAGATAAGTATTTTTGCCGGAAATCGCGATTTTATGTATTGGAGAATGGCTAACAATCCAACCTTGAATAGGAACTTGGGTCAGTTGGGTTGCTATTGTGGTTGGTGTATCAAGATGAACAATTGTGTTTTCAGTGAGTTGTAGCATATTCTCTCTCTTATTAAATGATGTACCTCTCACTAAGTGTAGCAGAAAAAGTAAACATTATCGCGTGAGGCAAAAATGGCAACGGGGCGAAATCAAGCAACAGAGGGAGGAAAAATTGAATAGATTCAAAAGATTCTAAATTTTTCACTCCCCCCAATGCCGGGTTATGCGGTGCTCAGTTTTGATCTGTTGTGATGCAAATATAAGCCTGCCTCGATCCGTTTTCAAGGGCGGGGATTCAAACATTTTTACGGCGAAACACGCACAGTCGCAATACGAGAACGGGTGTCGGTACTGGTCAGCACTTTGACGCGTTGCCCAATTTTAAACGGAATATCAGCCTCTTGCACCACAGCAATCATTTCGTTGCTATTGTCCATTTTAACGATAATTTTGTAACCGCTACTGCTATTTGCATGTTTTTCAACGTTGGAACCAATCACGCCTCCCAAAATTGCCCCCAAGGTACTTGCAATCGCGCTTCCCGTACCCTTACCGATTGAACTGGCAGCAATTCCCCCAATCACTGCACCACCGACTGAACCTACAGGCGTTGCTTCGTCTTGAAGTGTCACATTATCAATCTGTTGCACGACTCCCGTTTTAATTGTTTCCACTTGGCGGGCTTGTCCACGAGTATA